>JAKLDZ010000671.1 GCA_022703255.1 Myxococcota bacterium
AGGACTTCCCCGTTCTGTCCATTGGCATCGAGATTTCCCCTCACGCCCTCCCCCCTATGCGAAATCTACGTTCAACCGACGGCATCGCAATCGGTTCCGGTTCGTCTACACGCCCTTGCACGCCTCCTGGGTCAATCAGGTGGAGATCTGGTTCGGCTTGCTTCATCGCCGCGTGCTCAAACACAACAGCTTCCGCACACCCGAGCAGCTCGTCAGAGCCGTCGATGGCTACGTGGCGTTCTGGAACGAGCACGAAGCCCATCCGTTCCGCTGGAAGTTCCGAGGTGAATTCACCCGACGGGCCGCATGATGCTATGGATCCCTCGTGCCCAAGCTCCACGCAGAAGCCGATGACGCTGATGATGTCCGCGACCTCTTCGCTCGCCACAAGAACCTGTCTCACCTGCGCGTTCGCCGGCGAGCAGACTGCCTGATTGTGGAGTCCGGTCCGGACAACGATCCCACGCGCCACGCCCGCTTTCGACGCGTGACCGTGGGCCTGTGGATCCTCGATGCAGCCACCCATGGCGGACGCTGGGAGTCGACGATGCACCGCGCCCCGCTGACGCAACTGGTGGACACCCTCGTGAAGGACTTCCCCTGGCTCGTGTCAGAGTCGGGCTGAACCTCGCGATGAATACTTCCGCCTGACGCCGTCTTCCGTGTTCCGCGAACCGTGACCGTGCCCGCGATCATCTACCCGCCCCGAGCGAGCGGGCGCCGGGGCGGGAGGGCACGCGCCGGCAATCTCCGGGCCTGGCGGGGAGGCGCCCGCGAGCGATCCCCTCATCCGGCTATCTACTTGGGGCACGCAGTACTAGTCCTGCGTCCAGGACTCACGCAATCCCGAACGCTCGATATTTCTGCGCGCTTGTTCCCGGGGCTGTGACCCGCTCGGCTGCATCGATGTCACGCGAGTCGCGATGATGGCACGTCGTGAACGTGGGCGCGTCGGAGCGTTGGGACGCGTGCCGTCGGACGAGCACGGGTGACTTGCAGCAAGCCTGCAGACGCATGTCGGCAGAACCTGGGGGCGGTCCGCGGTTGCACTTCGCCGGGAGGAGAGCGCTGCGCGGGACGGACCGTGGAACGTGCGCGGTGGCGACGCGTGTGTGGCCCGGGAGCGAGCGGAGAAACTGAATGGATCCACGGTTGTTGGCGGCACGTGCTGTCCTGGCTTGCTTCCCAACGCCGAGTTGCGTCTAATCGTTCCCAGGTGGACCCTTCCGGCCGCGCGCTCCGCGCGAACCGGGGCGTTGACGCGTGGGTGGGGGATGGCGACCGAAGACGACGAGAGGCGATGGGAAGAGGAGTTGGGGAGGCAGCCGGTCGAGGTGCGTCGCCTGCTCGAGGCGCGCATGCGTTCTGTCGAGCAGGAGAACCGCGAGCTCAAGGCACGGCTGCAACAGATGCGGAAGGAAGACGACGGCCGTCAGCGCGAGGTTCTCCTGTCGGCGCGACAACAGAAGCTCGAGGCGCTCGGGCGCCTCGCCGGTGGCGTGGCCCATGAGTTCAACAACCTGCTGACAGCGATCTGCGGACACGTCTCTCTTGCCCGCTACGAGGTCCTGCAAGGCTCTCGCGTCGAAGCGTCGCTCGACGGGATTTCCGAGGCCGCGGGACGTGGCGCCCGGCTCACGGGTGAGCTCCTCGCCTTCGGCTCTCAGCAGGCGATCGACCCGCGCGTCGTCGATTGTGGATCGATCATCCTCGGACTGCGAAGCAAGCTCCTGCCGCTGCTGGGGGCAGACATCGAGCTGGTCACCTCGGTGCAGGACGGCCTCTGGCCCGTGCTCGCCGACGCGGCGCAGATCGAGCACGCCCTGGCGAACCTCGTGCTCAACTCCCGCGAGGCGATGCCTTCGGGGGGAACCCTCGGCCTGCGAGCGGAGAACCTCAAGGTGACTCCCCACGATCCTCCGCGCGTCAGCGCATTGCGCGTCGGTGACTACGTCGTGCTGCGCGTGACGGACACCGGTGTCGGCATGTCCGCGGAGCTGCAGAAGCGCATCTTCGAGCCGTTCTTCACCACCAAACCGGTCGGCAAGGGCACCGGCCTTGGCATGGCTATTGTCTACGGCATCGTCCAGCAGCACGGTGGCGCGATCGCGGTGCAATCCGAGCCCGGACGAGGCGCCTGCTTCCAGCTCTGCCTTCCGAGGCTCGAAGCGAGCGAGGCGAGGGTCGGACCCGCGAGCGATCGTCCGCCGCGTCCCGGAGGCAACGAGTCCATCCTGCTGATCGAAGACGATCCCGCGGTCGGAGAGGT
>JAKLDZ010000672.1 GCA_022703255.1 Myxococcota bacterium
AGCGCCGGTCCCTGTTCCTCCCGGACCGGTTCTCCTCTAACGTCATCGCTCCCCGGAGGTGGTCATGCGCAACATCGTCGTCCTCGGCGCCGGTCTCGTAGGCTCCGTCATCGCTCGCGACCTCGCCAATGAACCCGACTTCCGCGTCAGCGCGGTGGATCTCGATGAGGCGACCCTAGCCGCCGCAGCGAAGCGGTGCGGTGATCGCGTGTGTACCGTGCGCGCCGATCTGTCAGTGCCCGAGCAGGTCGCCGAGTGCGTGAAGGACGCCGACCTGGTGATCGGCGCCGTCCCGGGTTGGCTCGGCCTCGCCGTTCTTCGCACCGTCATCGCACAGCGAAAACCCTTCGCGGACATCTCCTTCATGCCCGAAGACGCCTCGCGGCTCTCGCCGTCCGCCGCAGAGGCTGGCGTCGTCGGCGTCGTCGACTGCGGCGTCGCGCCCGGCATGAGCAACGTTCTTTCGGCCCGGGCCGCGGCCGATGTCGAGCACCCCGAGCAGCTCCGCATCTACGTGGGTGGGCTGCCTCAGGTCAGGCGCTGGCCCTACGAGTACGCGGCGGTCTTCTCTCCCATCGACGTCCTCGAGGAGTACACGCGCCCCGCGCGCGTCGTCGAGGGCGGCAAGCTCGTCGTCAAGACCGCCCTCAGCGAGGTCGAACACCTCGAGTTCGAAGGCGTCGGAACCCTCGAGGCCTTCAACTCCGACGGCCTCCGCTCCCTCGCCGACTCGCTCGCGGTCCCCGACATGAGCGAGAAGACCATGCGCTATCCCGGCCACGCCGAGCGCATGCGCGCGATCCGGGAGACCGGGCTGCTGTCCTACGACAAGATCCGCGTCGGCGACGTCGAGATCCGCCCCGTGGACCTGACCTGCGCGCTGCTCAAGCGCGCGTGGCGGCTGCCCGAGGGCGAGGGGGACATCACCGTCATGCGCGTGCAGGTCCGGGGAAACACCGCCGGCAAGCACGTGCGCGATGTCTGGGACCTGATCGATCGCTACGACCCCGAGACGGGCTTCACCTCGATGGCGCGCACGACCGGGTTCCCGTGCGCGATCGTGGCCCGAATGATCCTCGACGGCACGATCGGCCTCTCGCCAGGGGTTCACTTCCCGGAGAAGCTCGCGTCGAACCGAGCGGTGCTCGACCGCCTGCTGGCGGAGCTCGCCGCGCGCAAGGTCTCCTACAAGCACACGGTCCACCACGGCTGACGGGAGACGTGTCGCGTCGCGCTCTCAGCCCCCCGCTCCCGCGTCCTTCGCCGAGCCTCCGCTTCCAGCCTTCCCCGCATCCGCGTCGCACGCGGCCGAGCAGTCGTTGACGAAGCACGCGTAGACGTTGGCAAGCGCGGTGCCGCACCCCTTGGGCTGTCCCACCATGCAGGCGCAGTAGGTGGAAGCATCCTTACCGCCGCCGTCCTGCGAGCACCGCTCCGCGGGATCCCCCGCGCACACCGTCATCATCGCCTGCCAGGCCGCGACGCACTCCTCATGGAGGCAGTCCGTGCACGAAGTCGACAGCGGCTGAGGCCACTTCGACTGGTACGTCACGCACTCCGCCTTCCCGTCGTCGAGCGGCCCTTCGAACGTGTTCGGCTCCCCGGTGTCGGAGCACGCGAACAGCATGGAGGCGAGCGCAGCGGGGAGCAGCGAGCGGACGAGGTTCATCGGTTCCTTCTCCGGGCTTCGGCAGCCCGGTCGTGGACGAATTCTGGCGTGCATGCGCGTGAGGATGTCAAGGGAATCCTGCGCGCGCCGGGTCAGCGGGGCGTCAGGGGTGCGCGCAGGGGGAGGCGGGTTCGCGCGAAGCGAGGGAGGGGTCGACGGGGCGATCGGATGCGGGCGCCGTTTCGAGGACTGGGGCAGGGTGACGGATTCCGACGAGGAGCCACGCCGCTGCGATCACGATGGCGAGCAGGGCGCCGGCCACGCGGGTCCAGGTCGCATCGGTGAGGAACAGCAGCAGCATCGCGGCGAGCGCAGGCACGTACAGAGGAAAGGCCCAGCGAAACACGTAGCCGCCGAAGGTCGGCATGGGGATCTTCTCCGACTCCGCGATCGACTTGACCATGAAGTTGGGGCCATTGCCGATGTACGTCATGGCGCCGCAGAAGACCGCACCGAGGCTCACCGAAACGAGCAGCGCCTCCGGTACCCCGGCGACGCGCGTCGCACCCTCGCCCTGCTTCGCCAGCTCGAAAAACACCGAGTAGGTCGGTGCGTTGTCGAGCACCGAGCTCAGGCTCCCGGTCATCAGGAACAGGCTC
>JAKLDZ010000673.1 GCA_022703255.1 Myxococcota bacterium
TCCCCTTCGTCGGACTCGTCGTTCGCGGGCAGTGGAGCGAGACCGAGCTCGCCTGCGGCGGCATGCTCCTGCTCCTCGCGCTCTGGGGGATGGTGAGCGCCCTGCGCGACCACCGCTGACCTCGCAGCTCCGCTCCCTTCCACGCCCGCGTCACGAGCTTGCCCTTCCCGAGGATTCGAGCCTATGCGTGACCCGTGATCCGGCTCTCTCCTCCCCTGCTTCCCACCGCTCTCGCCTTCACCTTCACGGCGCTGTGCGCATGCAACGGCCGCAAGGCGACCGACGGCACGGACCACGACGCCGCGGCGTCGATCGCATCGCAGCCTGCTCCTGTCGCGGCCTCTGCTCCCTCCGCGGCCTCTGCTGCCGCCCCTGTCGCGCCCCCTTCCGACCCCATGGCGCTGCACCAGGAGACGCGCGAGGGTCTCCTCGCCCTGTTCCAGCTCGACCCTTCGGGCGGCAATGGGCGCAAGCGCGATCCCGGGGAGTTCCTCCGCAAGAACTTCGGGCCCGGCGGCTCGGGTTTGTCCAACCAGGGCAACAAGGAGATTGCGCACCACGCGACTGCGAACGAGACGTGCCTGGCGGGTCTCGAGGGGATTGTCCTGCAGACCGGGGAGCAGCGCAGGCTCTGCAAGGGTCACGACTACATGGTCCCGCTCCATCCCCCCGGGCGCCCCGAGGAGGCCTCGGCCTGCATCGACATCTTCGAGTTCCCCAACCGCCCCTGCGCGCTTCCCTTCGTCTGGATCTCCCCAGTGCAGGCCGGAATCGTCTGCGAGCTGCAGGGCAAGCGCCTGTGCACGCAGCAGGAATGGACCACGGCGTGCGCAGGCGATCCCGCGGGTGGGCCCGATCGGAAGTACGCCTACGGCGACAAGCTCGACCTCGGGGTCTGCAATACGAACAAGTCCGCCCCTGCCCTCAACGGTCAGAAGTGCGATCCCGACTCGTCGAAGTCGGCGTGGAAGACCTGCTCGACCAACACCGAGCCCGCGGGCGCTTTCCCCAAGTGCCGCTCCCGCTTCGGCGTGTTCGATCAGCACGGCAACGTGGCCGAGATCATGACGCGTCAGGATCCGAAGGACGGGCTCGTGAGCCAGCTGAAGGGGAGCGCGTTCTTCTACGTGGACGTGGCCCGGAGCCACGACGAAAAGCCCTCTCCGAAAGCCACGCACGAGACGTATCCCGATCACTGCGCCTATGATCCGCGATGGCACGTGGAGCCGATGACACGTGCGTGGCACGTGAACTACCACCTCGGATTCCGGTGTTGTCTGACGGTGCCGTAGAGGCGCAGGGCGGGATCGGATCAGGCGCGTCGAAGCGGGCGCACGGACCGGTCGATCACGGGACGATCGGAGACAGGTCCTTGTTGTTGACGGTCTTGCTCTTGTCGTCCTGATCGAGGACGACCACGGACGTCCCGTCGACCTTGTCGACCTTGGCGAACTCCCAGCGAGCGGAGCTGCCGGTCGGCCGCAGGATGACGTACTGCCCTGCCGCCACCTTCTGCGCGCCGGTGGGCTTGGGGGCCACCTCGTCGAAGTTGCGGTCCGAAGGAGAGGTCTTGTCGTCCCACTGCACGGTGGCCTTGTTACCGGCGACCTTGGTGACCTTGGCGCCGTACCAGGTGCTTCCGGCGAAGAGCGCGACGACGTCCGCCCCGGGACGGGGCTTCCAGCCTGCCGGCCTGGCAGGCTTGCCGGCAGCCTTGGCCGCCGCGAGGAAGTTGCGGTGCTTGGTCTCCTTGTCGATGCGGTCCTTGATGTTCGCCTGCGTCGCAGGCTTGGGCAGGATGACATCGGCAGCGCTCAGGTTGTGGGAGCTGCCCGAGGAGTCCTCGCAGACGTAGACCGAGCCCGTCACGGACTTGACGACGCACGCGCCGTAGTAGCTGGTGCTGGTGCGGCAGATCACGTAGTCGCCGGGCTTCTCGACTCCCTTGTGGTCGGGATTGCCGACGACGTACACGTCTCCCTTGTCGACGGTCTCGGTCGACTTGTTCGATCCGTACTCGTAGGTGACCTTGTTGCCTTCGACCTTGGTGATCTTGCCTTTCCAGAAGCTGGCCTTGCCGCTCTCGACCAGCGCCATGAAGCTCGGGTCTTCGAGGTCGAGCGCCTCGCCGACGTCGTCCAGCGTCATGCCGGCGGCCTCGCGGGCGTCGCGCAGCACCGACGCGGCCTTCTGCACCGCTGCCTTCGGCCCCGGCCGGCTGATGCTGGCCGCGGCCAGCCCCAGCGACATGTCGGCCGCAT
>JAKLDZ010000674.1 GCA_022703255.1 Myxococcota bacterium
GGAGACATTTCGCGTCGCCTCCTGGCGGTCAACCGGGACCTGCGCCTCGCGAAGTTCGCCTACGACGACGACAACGACATCGCGCTCACCGCGGAGCTTCCCACCGAGTCGCTCGACGTCTCGGAGCTTCGTGACGTGGTCAACCGCATGGCGAAGTACGTGGATCACTATCGCGGGTACCTCACCGACTGGGCGACGTGATCGCCCTCAGAACTGCTCGATGACGACGCGTCGATCGGAGCGGTACACCACGGCGCCTTCCTCGCCGAGACAGCCCCAGCACGTGCTCCACGTGATGCGGTTCTTCACGTAGCCGTTGAATCCCAGCACGATCGGGGCCGTTTCTCCCTCGAGAACGAAGCTCGATGCCAGCCGGTAGCGATCGTCGCTCAGCCGGTGGAACGCCGCCACGAACGACGCTCCGCTGCTCCCCTTGCCGGTCACCACCAGGAGCTCCTCGCCGAGGTCCGGGCTCCACATCAGCGGGTTCGTCGTAATGATGTTCCCCTTCGTGCCCGCGTCCCCCTTCGCGATCACCAGATTGACGTCGTCGGGATCCTTGAACAGCGTCACGCGCCCCAGGCTATTCATCTGCGGGATGCTCCCGAGCATGGAGTTGACCTGATCGAGGTCGAGCTGCACGCGACGAAAGGTTTGCAGCGGTTTGGGCCGGGGGATCGTGGCCGTGTTGGGTGCGCCGGAGCAGCAGCGGAAGCCGATGTCCGTACCGTGCGCACCGGGATCCGCGGGCTCCCTGCGTGCGCAGCGGTGCTCGATGTCGGCGGCCCCGGCACGCCCGCCTCGCAAGGCGCCGAACGCGCGCTCTTCCTTGTCCACGGGCTCCACCGTGCTCGAGGTCCACTCCCGAAGCGGCCCCCCCATCCCCACCACGTCGAAGCCGCTCGCGCACCCTGCTCCCCCCTTGTCACACGTCGGATCCCATCCCGCACCCGTCGCGAACACGTCGTCGTCCGGCCCCTTGCACGCCCGCTCCCACTCGAGCTCCGAACACAACCGCTGCCCGCGCTGCGCGCACAGCTCCTGCGCTTGCCCGCGCGTCACGTCCACACGTGGCGGCTGCCCCGGGTCGTTCGGGTACGGCAGCCGATCGATCTCGAAAGCGCCCAGATCGAACTTGACCAGGGGAGGCTCGAGGGTCGCATCGCGCCCGCGGTCTCCGGGCATGCTCCCTGCCATCACGGGCCCCGCGGGGATGGGGATCTTCTGGCCTGCGCCGACGTTCTTTTTCGGCGCGCGGCGGGAGGGCGGGGCGGCGCTCTCCTCGCTGGCGGCAGAGACGACGGCGGTGGAGGAGGGGCGAACGGATTCGCCAGGCTCGTTGCCGGAGCCTCCCTGGCGCTTGCACGCGCACGGCGGGAGGCAGAGGGCGAAGACGATCAGCGGCAGGGCGCTGCGGGTGGGCGCATTCACGCCCCCTCGTATGCCCCGGCATGGCTGCGAGGTCAAAGCGCCAGCGGGGCTTGCACCCCCGTCCGGGTCTGGCATACCGGAGCCACCCCATGGCCGATGCAATGGCAACGCAGATCGCCGGGCTGCTCGCCGACAGCGACCTCGAAGAGCTCGAGGAAGTGGTCCGACGCTGGGTGCTCGAAGCTCCGGACGCGCAGAGCCGTCACCACTACGAGCAGTTCGGAGCCAGGCTGCTGCAGCTCAAGACCCAGCTCTCGTCGCTGCCCACGCCGCCGAGTCGTGACGACCTCGAGATGGCGGTGGACATGATGCTCAAGCTTGCGGCTCAGCGGCGCTGAGTTCGACTGCGAAGGCGGTTGAGCGAAGGGGAACGCGGCAGGCTCGTTCAGCGGGATCGCCGACGAGATCCCAGGAGGGTCGCCAGGCCGAGGGCGGCGAAGGCGAAGAGACCGTCTCGCGACGGTGCCCCGGACGGGACCGAGCATCCACCGGACTTGGTGCCGGTGTCGGTCCAGGTCTGCGGCGACTGGTAGCAGGCTCCGGACGCCGTGTCGCAGGTGTATCCGCCGGGGCATTCGGGGTTGTCTTCGCTGCACGGCGGAGTGCAGTAGTTGCCTGCGGAATCGCCCCAGCACAGCCAGTCGTACGCGCAGTCGTCGCTCGACTCGCACGCCTTCGTCTGGAAGCACGCACCCACGTCGGTCGCGCACTCCCACCGATCGGGACAGCTCGGATCTTCCTCGCTGCAGAGCGGCGCGCAGTACTGCTGATTCAGATCCGCTACGCACGTGTTGCCGTCCGCGCACGCGTCGGGCGAGTCGCACCACTCG
>JAKLDZ010000675.1 GCA_022703255.1 Myxococcota bacterium
CCCGCCCCGATTCCGCGTCGGCGCAGGAGGCTGCCGACGGTCTGGGGTTGCGCACACCCCCCTCCCAGGGCTTAAGTGGCGCCTCCCCATGCCTCCCGCGAGCCGAGCCACCATCGTCGCCATCGCCAACCAGAAAGGCGGCGTCGGAAAGACGACCACCGCTGTCAACCTCGCTGCAAGCGTCGCCGTCGCAGAGCAGCGCGTCCTGCTCGTGGACTGCGATGCCCAGGCCAACGCCTCGAGCAGCGTCGGGATCCAGCCGCGCACCCTCGATCGCAGCATCTACGACGCGCTGATCGGACGTCGCACCCTGCGCGAGGTGATGCGTGAGACCGAGGTCCCGCGCCTGTGGGTCGCGCCGTCCACCTCGGATCTGGTCGCCGTGGACTTCGAGCTGATCGACGAAGAAGACCGTGCCTTTCGCCTGCGAAAGGCGCTCGACACCGTGCGCGGGGACTTCGACTTCGTCTTCATCGACTCGCCCCCGTCTCTCGGCCTGCTCACGCTCAACGCCCTGGTCGCCGCCGATCGCGTGGTGGTCCCGCTGCAGTGCGAGTACCTCGCGCTCGAGGGGCTCACGTCCTTGATGGGGACCATCGATCGCATCAAGTCGACGCTGAACCCGTCGCTGACGGTCGAGGGGATCGTGTTGACGATGTTCGACCCGCGCAACAACCTGGCGAGGCAGGTGGCGGCGGAGGTGAAGGCGCACTTCCGCGTGTTCGACTCGGTGATTCCCCGCAACGTACGGCTGAGCGAGGCACCGTCCCACGGCAAGCCCGCGTTGCTCTACGACGCCCAGGCCAAGGGGGCGCAGGGGTACCTCAGCCTCGCGCACGAGCTGCTCGGAGACGGAGCATGACGATCGAGAAGCGTCGCGCCTTGGGGCGCGGGCTGGATGCGCTGCTGCCCGCAGCCGCGCCGGTGACGGCGTCGACCGGGGCCAGCTACGGTGACCGCTCGGTGTTCCTGTGCCCCATCGAAGCCCTCGCGCCGCAGCCCGGGCAGCCGCGCCAGCAGTTCGACGATGCGAAGCTCGATGAGCTGTCGGCCTCGATCCGGGAGCACGGGCTGATCGAGCCGCTCGTGGTGCGTCGGATCGGCTCGGGCAACGACCGCTTCGAGATCGTTGCCGGTGAGCGCCGGTGGCGCGCGGCGCAGCGCGCGGGGCTCAAGGACGTCCTGGTGGTCGTCAAGGACGTCTCCTCGCGCTCGGCGTTCGAGCTCGCCTTGATCGAGAACATCCAGCGGGAGGATCTCGGCGCGATCGAGGTGGCCGAGGCGCTCGATCGGCTCCTGCAGGAGCATCAGTACACGCACGAGATGCTTGCCGAGCGCCTGCACAAGGATCGCACCACGATCACCAACTCGTTGCGTCTGTTGAAGCTGCCTCCCCGGGTGCGGGCGATGGTGGTGGAGGGGAAGCTCGCCGAGGGGCACGCGCGGGCGTTGCTCGGCGCCCCCGACCCCGCGGCCCTCGAGCACCTCGCCGACAAGGCCGTCCGCGGCAAGATGAGCGTGCGCCAGGTCGAGGGGCTGGTGCGCGCGGCGCGCAAGGCCCAATCCGGCGAGGCTACGCCCGCCGACGAGCGGGAGAAGCAGAAGGCCGCCAAGACCGCGAACCTTCGCGATCTGGAGCAGCGGCTCACGCAGCATCTCGGGCTGCGCGTGGAGATCGAGGACGAGGGGAACAAGGGGCGGGTCGTGGTGCACTACGGCAACCTCGACGACTTCGATCAGCTCCTGGAGCGTTTCGGCGCCGACTGAGGCCGAGGGGCCCCGATCTACGCAACCCCTGGCCCGGCCACCCCCACCACGCAGGTGCGTGCTGAGGTAGGGGGGGCGGCCGACGCAGCCCGATTCGATGCGCATGACTCGCCAGCCAGGCACGCCCCTCGGGTACGAGGTTGTGACATGGCCCGCTGTCGATGATCAGGGGCACTTCGCGGCGGTAGCGGCGCGTCGCCGCTTGCAGGGGCCCAAGGGAGGTCCTGCCGTTGAACGCGTCGGCGAATTGGTGCGTGAACGACGCATCCCGCGGGGCGATCGTCCCGTGGACGTGTGCCGTCTCTCTCTCGCCTCGAGTCGGCACCATGACGCATGATGGCAAGCTCGAAGATGGGCAGCCCCAACCAGCCGGCCATCACCGTCCCGACCCACTCGCGCACAAGCGCGTACGGACCATCCGGATTCGTTGGCGTCTTGATCAGTGCGGGGCCAGCATCAGTCATCGCCGTCGCGGGCTTCG
>JAKLDZ010000676.1 GCA_022703255.1 Myxococcota bacterium
GTGACCAGCAGCACCCGTCCCTGCGACACAGGACCGGATTCGTCGCGATGCCGTGCCGCATCCACCGGCTCCAGCAGCTCGGCCGGGAGCTCGACACGTGCGACGGTACGACTCTCCGCCGTGACCTTGCCCGCTTCCGTCTTCGAGTACTGCAGCAGGGCGTTGACCATGCCCAGCATCTCCAGCCCCGAGCTCCGCACCGTCTCGAGCAGCTCTCGCTGCGCTCCCGTCGACCCTTCCCCCAGCAACAGCTCCGTCATGCCAAGCACGCCGTTCATCGGCGTCAGCAGCTCGTGGCTCATGCTCGCGAAGAACTCGCTGCGCGCGCGGCTCGCCGCCCGCGCCGCCGCGGCCAGCTCACGGCTTTCCGCCAGCGATTCCCGCAGGCGCCGGTTGAGCTCCCGGATGCGCTCGTTGGCCTGCTCGACCTCGCGCTTCGCTTGCTGAAGCTCCTGCTCCGTCCGCTTGCGCTCGGTGATGTCCGCCGTGAGCGACAGGATGCACGGACCCTGTCCGAGATCGATGCGGATCGCCGAGGTCATCCCCGTCAGGATCGCGCCGTCTCGACTCCTCCACTCGACCTCCGCGTTGCGCACCGCACCGTGCTCGTCGATCTGCCGCTGGAGCCGTGCCGCATCCTCCGGATCCCGAAGCAGGCCCAGCTCCTCGTACCGCCTGCCGACCACCTCGTCGCGCGCAAACCCCGACAGCCGGATGAACGTCTCGTTGACCTCGAGAATGCACCCGTCGCGCTCCGAAGTGAGCATCAACGAAGCCGGCGTCTCCTCGAACAGGATCGCTGCCTTCGCCCTGCACGCCTCGATCTCCCGGGCGGCCTGGTCTTGGATAGCGTCGGAAGGAGCAGGGCAAGGGTCGGAGTCCACTCGGCACCTCGATCAAAGACCGATTCTCCATGGGGCTGCACGGGTCAACCGCCAGCGGCGTTCCGTCCGAATCCTCTTCCCAGGGCAAATGACCGCTCAGGAGTTCGTTTCCGAGGCTCGACGGGCCGATGCCGCGGCCCTCATCCGGTCTTCCTTCTGCGAGCGGGCGGGCGGGGCCCCGGCGACGAAAGGCAAGGCCACGCGATTGACGACGACGCTGGCGCAGGCGAGGCCGAACGCCCCGGTCACGTACGCCGCCGTGCCGTCGATGATCGCCCGCGTGTCGGAGCTGTGCTCCTCGGAGGTGACCCCCCGCGGGCAACGGAACCCCCCTCCACCGTCGTAACGCAGCTCCCGAGGCCAGTTGCGCTTCTCGTTGGAGAACACCGCGGTCACCCCCATGGGCCCGCTCGACGGGTAGTCGTGGCGCGTGCGGAGGATCTTGCGCAGCTCCCGCGCCATCGGACAGGCGAAGGCGTCGGCCAGGTCGGTGACCTTGATGCACGTCGGATCGATCTTGCCCGCTGCCCCCATCGACGACACCACGGGAATCCCTCGCTGCCGGCAGGACGCGATGAGGTGCGCCTTGGCGGTGAAGTTGTCGATGCAGTCCACCACCCAGTCGAACCGCTCCGCGTCCGGCCACGGCGGACACAGCAGCGCGTCGCTCCGCGCCGGGTTGTAGAACTTCCGCACCGCCTCGACCCGCGCACCAGGGTTGATCGTCACCAGCCGGTCCTTCAGCACGGAGGCCTTGGGCTGACCTACCGTCCCCTCGACCGCCTGCAGCTGACGGTTCATGTTCGTCACGCAGATGTCGTCGAAGTCCACCAGGACCAGGTGACCGACCGCGGACCGCACGAGGGCTTCGGCCGCGTAGCCCCCGACGCCGCCCAGGCCGAAGACGGCGACGCGCAGGTCGGACAGCGCCCGGATCGCGTCGTCACCAAACATCCTGCCGAGCCGATCGAAGCGACGACGGTGAAGGAAGTCCGGGTCATCGGTATCGGTGCAGTGTCGTGCGCACTCGTCCGCGTTGCGATCCATGCTGCCACGCGTCTTAGCAGGCGCAGCGCGTGCGTCGAGTCCTGGTGCTCAACCCTTCCCCGCCTCCTGGGCCGCGGAGGGGGCGAACGGCGCGGCGTGGTCGCTCCGGTCGTCCGTGACCGTGAGGGTCACGGTGACCGCGACGACCGTGGGCCGTAGTCGTGGGACAGGCGTGAGGGGAGGGGATCACCGGGGGAGGTAAACGCCGGGAGCTCAGCACCCCACGATGCGCACGCGTTTGCCCTCGAACTCGACCTCGCGCACGAACAGCTTCTGCTCCCAGCTCAGCTCCTTGCGCAGATCGAACAT
>JAKLDZ010000677.1 GCA_022703255.1 Myxococcota bacterium
TGCGTACACGCTTCTGCGTTGAGCACCGTCGGGGTGCTGGTGCAGTTCGCGTCGGCGTGGATCGCGAGTTGACAGTCCTGCCCCGAGCACTTGCAGGCCGCCTCACACGTGCACGTGCCCTCGCAGGTGCGCTTGTCCAAGAATGATTGGTAGTAGGACTGGGAGGAGGTGAAGCCGGAGGGGCAGCTCGCGAGCCCTGCACGGAGGAGGCAAATCTTGGTCCCGGGCGTGAAGGTCTTGATGCATTGGCCTGAGTTCTTGCAGCTTGCGGGGCTGTCGCTCGGGTACGCGGAGCACTCAAACGCCGAGGGAGAAAAAGCTGGCGGCGTCTCGGGTGGAGGCGTCGTGCAGGTGGCGTTCATCAAGGTCCTGAGCCTGAGGTGCGTGGCGTTGCTCGGGGTCGCCGTGCACTGGGCACAACTCGGGCTGACGGAGCACGAGACGGATGACGAGCCGGAGCAGAAAGAGTCCGTGAAGTAGGCAAGGCGCGCCGTGCATACGGCAGAGCCTGGTGCGGAGCAATTACAAGGGCAGGTGTAGCTGTTGGCCGTGTCCAGAGTGCTTTGCAGAAACAGCTTCTGCGGGGTGAGAGCGCAGCCCGTCGGCTGCGTCGGTCCCATGGCGACCGGCGTCCACCCTGTAGGAACGTTCTCGAAGCACTCCTGCCCGGTAGGACACCCCGTTGAACCCGCAGACCCAGCAGCCCCAGCGGCACCCGAGCTCCCGGCCGCACCCGCGCTCCCGGCAGCACCCGCGCTCCCGGCCGCACCCGCGCTCCCGGCAGCACCCGCGCTCCCGGCAGCACCCGCGCTCCCGGCAGCACCCGAGCTCCCGGCAGCACCCGCGGTTCCTGCCTCACCACCGGTTCCGGCTGCGCCAGCGGTCCCGCCCGATCCTCCGGAAGCGGAGCCCCCGGCCGTTCCGCCGGAATTCGTGCCTCCCGTTCCGCCGGTATTCGTGCCTCCCGTCCCGCCGGTATTCGTGCCTCCCGTTCCGCCGGTATTCGTGCCTCCCGTTCCGCCGTCGTTGCCTGCAGCTCCGCTCTGGCCCCCGTGGGACTCGGAGCTTGCGTCCGCACCTCCTGCCGAGGCATCGGGTGGATCGCCGCCAGGCGCGGCCACGAACTCATCGCCGCCACAGGAAGCGGCCCACAAGCAGAGAAACAACAACCAAGGCAAGCGTGGAGCGTACATGATCGATCCCCTGAGGTACTCACAGCGTACCGCGGACTCGGGTTCGGGAAAAGGTGCATGGGCGGATGCAGGTAGTGCACCGGCGTGTGACCGCGCGCTTGCCGATGGCGCGAATCAGAGAGAGCTCGAGACGCTGAGGCTCCGCGTCGTCAACGCGAATCACCGCGGCGGCCCTACTTCGTCGCGTAGCCGTACCCCACGATGAACCTGTCCGCGCTCTCGCCCGCTCCCATCGTCAGCGTCGGTGTCTGCGCGCGCTGATCCTTCAACGCCTCCCGCGTGACGCGCGGCTTCACCCAGCCCGCGAGCTCCGCGAGCGAGATCTGTCCATCGCCGTCCGCGTCCGCCTTGCCGCCACCGAGTCCCTCCAACAGGGTCCGCGTGAACAGCCCTTCCGCGACTCCCGGCGCCGGACCCGAGATCTCCGATGCTCCCGTGGCAGAGAACAAGGCCACGCGCGCGGGCGGCGCGGCATCCTTCACGCGCACCAGAGGACGTGCCCCAGCAGGCAGCACCGATCTGCCTCCGGCTCCCGAGAAACACGCGTCCACGATCGCCAGGGCCTCCTTCGCTCTCGTCTCGCCCAGCCCCTTCATCACCGCAGCAAGCCCCAGTCCCGTGCGTTCCACCGTCTTGGGGTCACCGTCGAACGGCAGCAGATACGGTGAGCCCGATGCGACGTCCGGCGCGCCGTGCCCGCTGAAGTAGAAGTACACACGGCTGCCAGCTGGCACTTCGGTCTTGAGCCATTCCAGATGCTTGTCGATGTCGGTCCGCGTGGCGCGATCGTCCAGAGCCACGCGAACGTGATCGTCCTTCAGGCCGAGCGTCCGACGGAGCATCTGCGCGAACCCTTCGGCGTCGCGCCGGGCACCGGTCGGGGAGGGCAGGTCACGGTAACGCTCGATGCCGACCACGAGTGCATAGGACGCGGGCTGCGGCGAAGCTGCCACGAGCGTCGCAGAACCAGCCCCACCGGCGACCGTCGCTGTGGGCGGGGTCGATGAGGCCACGGTGCTGCTTGCGCGCGAGGCCGA
>JAKLDZ010000678.1:0-1986 GCA_022703255.1 Myxococcota bacterium
GAGGTGCTTCAGGCGAAGACGCACTCGAGGAAGGTGGTGGGCTTGGAGGAGAAGATGCAGCGGCCGATGCACCGCAGGTAGGCGCGGGCACCGAACTCGGCGACGATGAGGTGCCCGTGGGTCAGGAGGTGTTTGGTGGTGATGACGCCTACCATGATGACCGGCTTCGGAAGCATCGCCTGTACCATGGCGAAGGGGTCTGTCGGAAGCCGAACAAGTCCTTGGAAGTCGCGGGGCTGCGCATCCCGTGGCGGGGGCAGGGGGGGGCGCCGGCGTTTCAACAGTGCAAAGGAAGCGTTGCTGGAACGCATCCCGGGAAGCTGAAACCCGGGGGGCGCCGAGCAGACGCCGGGGGTGCCCCCCGGGCCCGAAGCAGGGTAGGATCCGACTCCTGCAGTGCGCCCCGAGATGCCATGCTCCGAAGGTTCGAAGTTCTGAGAGAGTCCGCGCTCGAACCCCTGGCCCGGGTCGCATCAAGAATCCTGTCGGCTGCGATGGGGCTGGCCCTCGGGGCCTCGTGCCGTTCGGCTCCCACGCCACCCGCGGAGGCCCCTGCCACCGTGATCACGATCGGGGCCGAGCCGGAGAAGGCGACGAGCAAGCCGGAAGCCGTCGTGGCAGCGGGGCGGTCCGATGGGATGGTCCGCGTGGACGGGGGGCGGTACCGCATGGGTTCGATGGACGGGGACGCTGACGAGCGGCCCGTGCATGAGGTGCTGCTGCGGGACTACGAGATCGACGTCAACGAGGTGACGATGCGGTCGTATCGGGCGTGCGTGAGCGCCGGCAGGTGCCGTGCGCCCTACGACGACGTCTGGTGGCCGGGGATGTCGTCGAGCGATCACGACATCGGCAGCCGCAACTGCAATGCAGGCAAGGACGATCGGGACGACCATCCGGTCAACTGCATCGATCGGAAGCAGGCCGCGCAGTACTGCGCGTTCGTCGGCAAGCGTCTGCCGACCGAGGCGGAGTGGGAGCACGCGGCGCGGGGGTGGGATGGAAGGAAGTACCCGTGGGGGGACGAGGAGCCGACGGCATCGCATCTGAACGGCTGCGGGCGTGAGTGTACGGAGATGTTTCGGGACTGGGGCTTCGAGGTGAAGGAGACGGTCGCGGGCACGGACGGGTGGCGAGGGACGTCACCGGTGGGGTTGTTCCCGGCGGGAGCGAGTCCGTACGGCGTGCTCGACATGGCGGGGAACACGTGGGAGTGGACGGCTTCGACGTACTGCGGGTATCCGAGAGAGGATTGCGAGGAAGGTCGGATTACGCTGCGTGGGGGCGGATGGTTGAATCACGATGGGGCGGCGGGGGTGAGGACGACGAACCGCGATCCGGTGGATGTCGGGATGCGAGGGAGCGCGTTGGGATTCCGTTGCGCGCGAGGGGCGGGGGAGGTGCGTGACAGCGAGGAACCGGCGGGGTAGGGTGCGACGATGTCGCGCAGTCCAGGGAATCGCATGCTCGTCCTGATCGCGTCGTTGGCGGTCGGCGCGCTTGCGCTCGGTTTCCCTGCGCGCGAGCCGGTCGAGGCGGCTCCGCGAACCCGGGCGCCCTCCGCCCGCTGCGTGAAGCAGCGTCCCCAGAGCTTCCTGATCCGCGGGAACTACCTGGCGCGAGGGGGCGCGGCCCACGATCGGTCCTTGCGGTATCGCGTGGAGGAGTACGGTCATCTGGACGGCATCGGGCCGCAGGGGGTGAATCCCGATCCGGTGACGAAGTTCCTTCGCAACACGACGTTTTTCGGGTTGCCGCTGCAGGTGCACCAGCGGATCGTGCCAGCGCTGCGGTGCGTGGAAGCGGATCTGCGCAAGAGCTGTCGTCGTGTGCCCTATCAGCCGAAGGCCGTGGGCGGCTATCGCGACTACAACTCGTATCGCCATGGCGAGGTGACCAATCACCTGTTCGGCATTGCGATCGACATCGACCCCATCGACAACCCGTGTTGCCGGTGCGTGCAGCCCTGGCCCGACAACCCGCGTT
>JAKLDZ010000678.1:1996-2226 GCA_022703255.1 Myxococcota bacterium
CGTTGCCAGAAGCCCGCGCGGAGCGTCTACGATCGGATGGCGATGCCGGAGTGCTGGGTGAAGGTGTTCGAGCGCTACGGGTTCTACTGGCTGGGACATGACCAGCTGCAGGACACGATGCACTTCGAGTTTCTGGGGAATCCGGACAAGCTCGGCCGGTAGGGCTACTTCGCGACCTTGAAGGTGCGCGTCGTGTCGTTCCACGGACCCGGCACCGGGTTGCCGTTCTT
>JAKLDZ010000679.1 GCA_022703255.1 Myxococcota bacterium
CCCCCTCCGATCGGCGCGATGGCAATGCCGACCGCGCAGCCGCCTGCCCCGAAGCCGGAGATGGCGCCGACCGAGAAGCTCGACGCGCTGCAGTCGTTGGGGAGGCTGGCGGACCGCATGCTTGCGGCGGGGCGGGCGGACGCTGCGGAGCGCGTGCTGCAGCAGCACCTGCACAACGTGCTGGCGGCCGTTCAGAAGGGGGAGCACGTGGGCGAAGACGTCCTGCAGACCGCGACGCACTACGCGTTGCGGCTCGCGGACGCGAAGCACGACGGGGTCTGGGCCGGCTACGTGCTCGAGCTGCACATCGCGCTCAAGCGTCCGGTGGGCCAGCAGGTGGCCAAGGCCCTGGCGTCGCTCATCCGCGATGGTGCGGGCGCTCCGCGCGAAGTCCTCGATCGCTACACGAAGATCCTGCGCACCGGGGTCAACCAGATGCGCTTCGGGGCGCGTCCCGACGAGGGGCCCCCGACGATGCCACCGGGGCGGTCCGACGGCGAGTCCGACGAGCGGTGAGGCGGTCAGACGACCACGGGAGTGGCCGATCCGGTCGCGAACGATGCGAACTGCGGCCGCGCGATCGCGACCCAGTCGTGGAAGCTCATGCGGATCACCTCGTGGTGGTTGCCTGCGTTGAACACGATGTCCGAGCTGCCGGCCATGCTCGTGTCGCACAGCAGCCGCAGACCGTACATCGATCCGAAGGGCGGCATCGCCCCGGGCTCGCAATCGTCGAACATCCTCCTGCACTCGTCCTCCGTCGCCAACCGCACGTCGTCGTACTCGAGCACCCGTGACAGCCACGCGAACTCGATGTGGTGCGTCGCCGGAAGCACCGCGATCGCCGCGTTCGGACCTGCGCGCACCAGCACGGTCTTCGCGAACGAGCGTCCCCGGACATGCGCGTGTTGCGCGATCTCCGGGGCGGTATAGGCGGGCGAGTGCACGGTCACGACGTACTTCACGTGGTGCTGGTCCAGCAGCTCGCGCAGTCTCTTGGACGCCATGGTATCCCCCTTCGTAGTGCGGATTTGGAGCACGCGAGGCCGCGGACAAGGGCTGTCGCGGGCGGTCGGCGCGCCCTCGGTTCGCTTCGATTCGCTCTGCGGAGCGCCCGATACGGTCGCCAGAAACTTGGCCATCCCCTGCCATATCGGCAGCTTCGACCCATGGACCAGGACTCCGAACCCTGCGCCGTGTGCGGAAGCCAGGACCGCACGCGATCGATCGCCGTCGAGTCTCGCGAAATCCGGCTCTGCCGCGCTCACGCGGCGATCGTCGCCAACAACAAGCCGCGCACCTTCGAAGCCCTGCGCGACCTGTTCCGGCCCCGGTGCGGCATCACCACCCTGGCGGACCGCCGATCCCCGGTGCCACGGCGCGATCCGCTGCTGCAGGATCGCCGGTTCTTTCCTCGCCCCGAAGGGCGACGCTTCAACGCGGGCAGGAGGATCACCGATCCTTCCGAATAGGACATGACCACTCGCACTCGCAACGCGATCGCCCTGCTCGCCTGCGCCGCGTTGCTCTGCGCTGCCGTCGCTGCGGCCATCCGCTCGGCTCCTCCCCCTGCCGACGTGCGTTCGCCGCTGCAGGCGGTCCCCGCGCAGGCGGCGTTCGTGCTCACCCTCGAGCTCGACAACCTTCGCGCCTCCCCCTTCTCCAAGCTCCTCGACAACCCCGCCGTCGGCCCCGTCGAGCTGTCCGGAGACTGCAGCCGGCGTGCCCTCCAGTCCGTGCGGCGCATCGCGCTCTGGGTCCCCGACGACGCGACCACCGACTTCGGCGTCATCGCCGTCGGGTCCGTCGAGGCCTCCCGATGGATCGCGTGCACGCACGAGACGATCGCCTCACGCGGCGGTGTGGTCGCCACGAGCCCGGCCGACGGCTTCACGCTGGTGAGCGATGCGTCGCAAGGGCGCGAAGGGCCGATGGTGGCGGTCCGCGAGGGGGGCCCTGTACTGATCGGACGCGCGGTGCTGGTCCACCGGATGATCGCAGTCGTCGGGGGGCGAATGCCGTCGGCAGCCACGGAAGGCGATCACCCGAGGATGCGCGAAGCGCTGGGAGCGCCGCGGGACGCGACGGCGACGCTGCTGGTGCGGCCTGGGGTGCGGGAGCGGATGCGCACGATCGCGGGAGGTGATGTCCCGATCACGCGGGTCACGGCGGTGGGTGCGGGGCTGTCGGCGGCGCCGGAGGCGGGGCTACGCGCGGTGGTCTG
>JAKLDZ010000068.1 GCA_022703255.1 Myxococcota bacterium
GCCGTCGTCAGTGGCAAGGCGCTCGACGCCGGCAAGCGGGCCATTCGCCAGCTGGGCCCGGCCGGTGCGCCAGCCGGGAAGGCTGGGGCGGAAGACGAAACACTGCATCTGGCGCCGCATACCCGCTTCGACGCCAAGATCTCCGCCCATCGCGTGGTCGATGCGGTCGGTTATTCGCTCGCCGAGTGCAAGAATATTCGTGAGCATGTCGAGGGCGTCACCATCAACGACAAGCACATCGAGACGATCGTGCGCCAGATGCTCCGTCGCGTGAAGATCAAGGACGTTGGCGACACCAACTTCCTGATCGACGAGCAGGTCGAGAAGCACCTGTTCGAGCGCGAGAACGAGCGCGTGCTCTCGCGCGGCCTTCGCCCCGCGATGGCCGAATCGCTCCTGCTCGGCATCACCAAGGCCTCGCTGTCCACCGAGTCCTTCCTCAGCGCGTCGTCCTTCCAGGAGACCACCAAGGTCCTCACCGAGGCGGCGATCCAGGGCAAGACCGACGACCTGCGCGGCCTCAAGGAAAACGTCATCATGGGTCGCCTGATCCCGGCCGGCACCGGCCTGCCGCCCTACAAGCGTCTCCAGATGATCGTCGAAGGCGACGAGCCGCGCGAGCAGACGGAGTCCACCCCCGTGGTGCCCACCCCGCCTGCCGCGATGGGCGAGATCGGGTGACGCAGCTTCCCGATCGATAGGTGAAGGGCCCTCGGAAACGGGGGCCTTTCTCTTTTGTGCGCCCCGGACTTCAGCGCGATGGGGCCGGGAGGCCCCGGGGCCCACCCGGGCTGCGGCGTGGTGACCTTCGCCTGAGCTCCATTCGTGATCCGACGTATCCAGCGGACCCAGCGGCCATCTGCCTGCAAGCGCCGGGGCAATCCGTGGTCAGTCCCGGCTGGCAGCAACGCTTCCAGCCGGCTCGCCGCGCTGATGCGTTGGTCGGATCGCCGCCCCGGGGGGCTGCAGCGCATTCCATGGAACGGCTCCGATGCGTGCGGAGCCAGCCTCCGCGAGCTCGTATCACTGGCTCCCTTGGACCCGCGGTACGGCGACGGCGCACCGTGGTCGGACCGCCGCGCCGCAGAATACGGAGCGCTCACGCCCCCGGGCTGCCTACTTGGCCGCCTTCCTCACGGTCGAGTCGCCGCCGTTCGCCCAATACACACTCGTCCCGTCGATCGCTATGGGCTCCGGCCCCTGCTGGTTGGCGGCGAGAGTCGTAACCTCTCCTCCGTCAACACTCACCTTGTTCACCGTTCCGGCGAGGTAGTCGGTGAAGTACACGAACTCCTCGTCAGCCGCGACTCCCTTCACATACTGCCCCTTCGCCAGCTCCACGGCCGTGCCCCCCTGGAGTGCCACCTTCATGACCGCCTCGCCCGCCAACCAGTAGACGCCACCTGTCGTGACGGCGATGGCGCCTCCGGCCGCGCCTTCGGCAAGCTGCGTGGAAGCTCCCCCGGCCTTGGGGACCTTCTTGACTCGCCCCTGCAGCTCGGTCCAGTACACGTTGTCGGCGTCGATGGCGATCATCATCGGCCCCGTGAGACCGGACACCAGCACACTCGGACTGTTCGCGGCCAGATCGTACCGCCCGATCGTGCCCCCGGTGTTGTTGGTGTAGTAGACAGCGTTCGCATCGACAGCGATACTCCGGATGCCGTTGACACCACTGCCGATGAGGCTCTCCGGCTGCCCGCCGCTCGACGAGACCTTCATGAGTGTCCCGTCGGTTGATACCGTGTTCCAGTACACGTGCGTAGCGTCGACGGCCAGCCCGGTCGACGGCCATTTCTGATTGCCAGCGAGCTCGATCGGAGTTCCGCCGTTGACTCCGGCCTTCATGATCTTGCCGGTCATCTTGCTGGCCCAGTACACGTGCAAGCCGTCCGACGCGACCGCGAGGGTCTGCCCCTGATTCTGGGCAAGGACTCCCCCCGGAGCAGAACCTCCCCCTCCGGCATCCTCCGACGAGGAGCACGAGAGGGCGAAAGCCGATGCCACTGCGACGCTAGTGAATGATAGCTTCATCATCGTCTTCTCCAAACATGTGACGGTATCACGTGGATTCGCCGCGCACAATTCCTCGCATTCTGCGAAATGCGGCGCATCGACCTCGCAGCCCCAGATAGTACGCCCCGGAATCAACGATCTCACGTGTGAGGTGAGCCTCCGGAGTATCCGCGCTTCCGCCTCACCCGTGCCGTCCAGCCGCCAGCTTCGGTTGGCGCCGATTCCATCGGGCGGCGACCGTCGCGCTGAGCTACCGAGGCTCAGCCGAACCGCACTCGTCACCAGGACTCCGATTGACGTGATGCAAGCACTCCGCCGCAACTCGTTCTGCCAACGCCTCTATGGTCAGGGGGGCCGACCCCTCTGCCTTGTTGTTCACCAGCACGAACGCGGAGCGTCGGAGCCCAAGGACTTCGGTGATCAGCTCGTGCACCTGTCCGCGCATCTCCTCGTCGGGCGCCACGAGCCTGTCGAACGGCGCGAAGGCCTCCCTTCGTTGCTCGTACCGCGTGCCCGGCCGCAGGAGCAGCCTGACGATCAGGAACGGGTTGTTGGCGACCGGCACGACCGCGCGCTGGACCCCCGGCATCGGCATCGCCGTCCAGTAGTTGTAGACGTGCGCTGCGCCTCGCGCTGCGAGCATGGATCGCACATTCCGCGGCTTCGCTCGGTATCCCCGCCCCATCGCCTGGCCGGGTCCAGCGCGCGGATCGAACCCTGCCAGCCGCGTCGCGCTCCCTGGCCGCCGCTGCCCGCTGTGCTACGTGCAGCCTCCCATGATCAGGCTCGACAGCGTATCGAAGCGCCACGGCAAGCAGATCCTCTTCGTCGAAGCGTCGGCCGCCATCTTCCGCGGCGAGAAGGTGGGCCTCACCGGCCCCAACGGCGCAGGCAAGTCCACCGTCTTCCGCATGATCATCGGAGAGGAACCGCCCGACGAGGGCCAGGTCTCGATCGACCGCGGCACGACCATCGGCTACTTCAGCCAGGACGTCGGCGAGATGAACGGCAGGAGCGTGGTGGCCGAGGCGATGGCGGGAGCCGGCGACGTGTCGTCCGCGGCCGCCGATCTGCAGGAGCTCGAGCACGCGATGGCCGACCCTGAGCGCATGGACGAGCTCGAGTCCCTGATCGAGCGCTTCGGTCATGCGCAGGCGAGGTTCGAGGAGCTGGGCGGATATGCCCTCGAGTCGCGGGCCCGCGAGATCCTCGCCGGCCTGGGCTTCTCCCAGGACGTCATGGACCAGGATGTCGGCAAGCTGTCCGGTGGCTGGAAGATGCGTGTCGCGCTCGCCCGCATCCTGCTGATGCGCCCGGACGCGATGCTCCTCGACGAGCCGACCAACCACCTCGATCTCGAGTCGATCATCTGGCTCGAGGGATTCCTCAAGGGATACGAGGGAGCGCTCATGATGACCTCACACGATCGCGAGTTCCTCAACCGCATCGTGGGCAAGGTTGTGGACATCGACGGGGGCGACATCACGACGTACTCGGGCAACTACGACTTTTTCGAGCAGCAGCGGGCGATTGCCGAGCAGCAGGCCGAGGCGCAGTACGCCCGGCAGCAGGCGATGCTCGCCAAGGAGATGCGCTTCATCGAGCGGTTCAAGACGCACGCAGCGAAGGCGGCTCAGGTCCAGTCGCGGGTCAAGAAGCTCGACAAGATCGACAAGGTGGAGCCGCCTCGCAAGCGCAAGGCCCTGCACTTCGACTTCAGGGCGCCGCCGCGCTCGGGTGACGACGTAGCCAGGCTCGAGGCGGTGTCGAAGACCTACGGTCGCAAGGTGATCTACGACGGATTCGATCTGCTGGTGCGGCGGACGGAGCGTTGGTGCGTGATGGGGGTCAACGGGGCGGGCAAGTCGACGCTGCTCAAGCTGGTGGCTGGCGAGATCGAGCCCGACGCGGGACGCGTGGTGTGTGGGGGGAGCGTGAAGCTGGGGTACTTCGCCCAGCACGCGATGGAGCTGCTCGACGAGTCGGCGACGATTTGGGAGACGCTGGTGGGCGCGTTTCCGCACGCATCCCAGGGATCGTTGCGCACGCTCGCGGGGGTGTTCGGCTTTCCGGGCGACGACATCGACAAGCCGTGCCGCATCCTTTCCGGCGGTGAGAAGGCGCGCGTGGTGCTCGCCAGGATGCTGTACGATCCGCCGAATTTCCTCGTGCTCGACGAGCCCACGAACCATCTGGACATGGCGACGCGCGAGATGCTGATCGAGTCGCTCTCCAACTACGAGGGCACGATGCTGTTCGTCTCGCACGATCGGCACTTCCTGGCGAAGCTCTCCAATCGCGTGCTCGAGCTCGGTCCCGAGGGCCCGGTCGTGTACGGAGGCGGCTACACCGAATACGTGCAGCGCAGCGGACACGAAGCGCCGGGACTGCGAAGCTGAGCCTTCAGCCCGCGGCAATCTCTCGTTCGAGCGCCTCCCATTCGTCCATCAGCTCCCCGATGCGCTTCTCGAGAGCGGCCTTCTCCGCCTCGTAGACGTCGAGCTGCTCCTTCGACGTCCGATCGAAGAACCCCGGCTCGACGTACATCGCGAGGATGGCGGACTGACGCGCCTCGCTCGACTCGAGCTCGGCGATCACCTTGTCGCGGCGCAGGGGCAGATCCTTGCGGCGGTTGCGCTCGCGCTTCTGCTCCTCCCAGCTCGTCTGGGAGACCGGCGCCTGCTGGGCAGCCCGCTCCTTCTGCTCCGCCTTCGCCTTGAGCACCACCGCGTCGGCGTCGAGGTGATCGTCTCCGAGCTGCGCCAGATACTCGGCGTAGGTGCCCGGATAATCCCGCGGTCCCGACGGCGTCAGCTCCAGAATGCGCGTCGCAAGCTCCGACACGAAGTACCTGTCGTGCGATACGAAGACCACCGTCCCCTCGAACGCGCGCAGGGCAGTCACCAGGGCCCGAATCGACTCGATGTCGAGGTGGTTCGTGGGCTCGTCGAGGATCAGCACGTTGGGCCGCTCGACCGCGAGCTTCGCGAACAGCAGACGCGCTGATTCGCCGCCCGACAGGGCCATGATGTCCTTGTCGACGTCGGCGCCGGAGAGCAGCACCTTGCCCAGGTGGCCCCGAATGAAGTTCGGGGTCTCGAGCGGTACCACCTCACTCAGGAACTCGAAGGGTGTCCGCCGGGTGCCGTCGAGAACCTCCCGGTGATCCTGCGGGAAGTACCCGGTGCGCACCTCGTGTCCCCACGTCACCGTCCCCGCATCCGCCTGCAGGTTGTCCGTGAGAATCTTCAGCAGCGTGGACTTGCCCAGACCGTTGGGGCCGATGATGGCCAGCTTGTCGCCGCGCCGCAGCTCCGCCGACACACCCCGAAGCACCTCGTGCGCGCCATACGACTTGCACAGCCCGCGCACTTCGAGCACGTCGCGCCCGCTCTGGCGAAGCGGGTCGAACCGCAGCACCGGCGCCCTGCGGGAGGACTGCGCAAGCTCCACCACCTCGATCTTCTCGAGCTGCTTGAGGCGGCTCTGCGCCTGGCGCGCCTTGGTGGCCTTGTAGCGGAATCGCTCCACGAACGCCTTCTTGTCGGCGATCACCTTCTCCTGCTGCGCTCGCTCGGCCTCCTTGCGATCGAGCGTCGCCTCCTTCTCGATCGCGAACGCCGAGTAGTTGCCCGTGTACAGCGTGAGCGTCCCGTAGTCGACGTCGAGAATGTGCGTGGCGATGTTGTCGAGGAACCGCTGGTCGTGAGAGATGACGATCGCGCAGCCCTTGTAGGCCACCAGGAACTTCTCCAGCCAGCGAATCGACAGGATGTCCAGGTGATTGGTCGGCTCGTCGAGCAGCAGCACGTCGGGACCGCCCAACAGCACCTGCGCAAGCAGCACGCGCAGCTTGAATCCACCCGAGAGAGTCGACAGCGGCTTGCGGTGCGAAGCGGTGGGAATGCCGAGCCCCTCGAGAATCGCGCTGGCACGCGCCTCCAGCGTGTAGCCGTCGTTTGCCCGCAGCACGTCCTCCAGATCGTGCAGCCGCTCCGGATCCCCCCTGCCTTCCGCAATCCCTCGCTGCTCGGTCAGCGCTTCCCACGTCCGCGCGTCGCCCATCATCGCCAGATCCAGCACGAGCCGGGATTCGTCCAGGAACCTGTCCTGCCGCAGGAACGCAACCCGCGAGCTGCGCGCAATCGCCACCGTCCCCTCGGTCGGCGGCTCGTCGCCCGCCACGATCCGAAGGAACGTCGTCTTGCCCGAGCCGTTGGCCCCCACCAGCCCGTAGCGCGAGCCCGCGTTGAGGCTGAACGTCGCTTCCGCGAACAAGGTCCGGTCGCCGAAGGCATGGCCGAGATTGGAGATGCCGATCATCGTGGGGCCGTACGGACTGCGGCATCAACGCCCCGCTGTCAACCGCAGAACCATGACCGGCTCGCCCGCCCCCAATACGTGACCCGGAGCTTCGAGCGTCAGCCCACGCGCGGCGACGACGCCGCAAGTGGGCGATGCGACGCTCCCTGCGCTTGACAGACACGGGGCTCCCTGGCGCAATGCTCCCCCATGTCGAGGGTGCCGGCCTTCATGGCTCTCGGGGTGGCGTTGACCAGCGTCGGTGCGTGTTGTCCCGTGCGCACCGGCCAGCTCACCGGTCGCTGGGTGGCAATCGCCGGCGAGAACGGTCAGGGGGCGGGGATCGCGACGAAGCCCGCGCTCGCCCAACCGCTCGCGCTGACGGCGCCTTCCGAAGCCTGCTTCTCGAATCAGCAGCTTCGCGAGCACTTCGGCCCCGGGTGCGAGGAGAACGAAGCCGAGGCGGCGGCGAGTCCGGACCTGACCGACGACCCCACGCAGGGCAACCAGCCGACGCCGGGCGAGGTGCACTGGTATTGCGACCGACGCACCGTCGTGCGCGTCGTGCTCGCGCGCTGTCCGGGCACGAACACGTTCCGCGTGCGGCAGCTCGCGGTCTCGATCGCGGCAGAGGGACGATGACTACCTTCGATCAGGCACTCTCGAGCTTCCGGGCGCTGCTGGAGCCCGATGGTATCGCTGTCCAGCCTACCGGCGTCGCCGCGAAGGTCGTCGGTCCCAGGTTCAGCGAACCGATCTTCGCGGTGCCCGATGTGCACCTGTGCGACGGCAAAGGCGGCGACATCTTCCTCAAGGGGAACCCCGGCAAGGCGGGGAAGCTCGCGGCGACCCTTCGTGCGATCTACCGCTATCGAAACAATCACACGTCACGAGCGATCCAGCTCGGAGACTGGTTCGACATCTGGCGCGTGTGCGGCAAGGATCCGATGAACATGGCGTTCGGTGCCATCGAGAACGCCGCCGTGTTCACCGAGATTCTGGATTGGGACTCTGCCCTCGGGCTTCCACACGTGATTGGCAATCACGACGCGGCGTTCCTCAACGCTATTCCCAATCGGCGTGCCGCGCAGCCCAACTTCTTCCGGCCGGGATTCTGGGTGGGCAATAACGTCTACGCGCTCCACGGGCATCAAACCACCGTCTCCCCGCCTGCCGGCAAGACGTTCGACCAGGTCGTGGTCCACGCCGCGACCGTCCTCGGCCAGTTCGTCCCGGGAGCGACCTGGATCCAACAGTTCATCGATCAGCAGCACGTCGCGGAAGACGTCAAGCAGTGGCTGAAGGAGACCTTCACGGGGCAGCACGAGGACGTAGACGCGAACCATCGGGCCAAGAACCCGACTGCACCGCCGGACCCGATCCTGAGCGGCGACTTCGTCGTGCGCGAGAACCAGCAGCAATTGCTGTCGCTCGTCGCCCAAGTGGAAGCATTTCCCGCCTCCAACGGGAGAGCTGCCGACCTCGTCCTCGTCGCCCACAGCCACGTTCCCTGCGTGTCGTGGTCGAGAATCGGAACGCGGCCGGTCGTGATCGCAGACGCCGGTGCCTGGACCTACGACAAGGCGCACCTGCTCATCGCGGCCGGCGACACCGTGGCCGTCTTCAACATCGTGTGAGACGGGAAGTCCCCCGGTCTCGCCCCTCCCCGGGAGATCGGTGCGTTCGGTCGATCCACACGCGACGGCAGTAGCCTTGCGCCCCTCGGCCGCACGGGTAGGATCACCCATGCCCAAGGTTTCGCGTCGGAAGATCCTCATCGGTGCCGGTGCGGGGGTGGTCGGTCTGGCGGGTCTGGCGTTGCTGCGCTACCCGCCGCTCCTGCGACGCTCCACGGTCCCCTCCGACGCGCGCGTGAGGGATCTGCGCGCACGCAGCGATGACCCTTCGCTGCCGGAGCTCGTGATCTCGCAGCGGGACACCGATCCCGCCGCGTTGACCGAGAACGCTCTCGGTGCCATCGGCGGCATGTCGCGCTTCATTGCCAAGGGCGATGTCGTCGTCGTGAAGCCCAACGCCACCTGGAAACGCACTCCCTTGCAGGCCGCCAATACCAACCCCGCCGTCGTGGCAGTCATCGTGCGCGAAGCCCTGAAAGCCGGCGCCAAGAGGGTCGTCGTCACCGACCACACCGGCATGGACCCGGCCGGCAAGTTCCAGCTCTCCGGCATTGGCAAGGCCGCCTCCGACGCGGGAGCGCAGGTCGAGATCGTCGGGGGCGCCGAGGCGTTCCAGGACGTGACCCTCCATGGCCAGGTCCTCGACTCCTGGTCGATGCTCAAGTCGGTGATGGCCGCGGACAAGGTCATCAACGTTCCCGTCGCCAAAGAGCACGGCATGGTGATTCGATTCAGCGCGTGCCTGAAGAACCTCTTCGGAATCGTGGGCGGGGATCGTGTACGGCTGCACTGGCAGCTCGACGGCAGCATCGTCGACATCGCGGCGTTCCTGCGTCCCACGCTTCACGTGGTCGACGCCACCCGCGTGCTCGTGCGCAACGGCCCCCAGGGAGGAAACCTCGACGACGTGGTGCAGAAGAACACGGTGATCGCGAGCGTCGATCCGGTGGCCGCGGACGCCCTCGCCTCGTCATTGATTGGCATTCCGCTGCCGAAGATCACCTATCTTGCCCTGGCGGAATCCCGTGGTCTGGGGAGGCTCGATTGGGAGAAGCTCCGGGTGAGTAGGGTCTGACTCCGCGGCTCCGGTCCCCGTGCGCGTCGGCTCGTCCCGGCCCCGTGCGCCTCATGGAATCGGTATCCGAATCACCCCTCCCTCGTCATCGCTGATCCGCTGCACACCCACATACGCGTAGTCCCCGTAGGCCGCCGCCACGCCGTACGTGTAGTCGGCGGTGCAAAGCTCTGCGAACTTCTTCGCCGAAGACGACCCGTCCTCGACGAAGTACAGCGCGTTCAACACCGTGATCACCACGCCACGGGAGGCTTTCGCAGCGGAAACCGTTCCGGCAAAGGGGGATACCCACTCCGCCTGGCCGAGATCGGCGCTCTTCGTCGGATCGTCAACGGGTACCCTGATGAGTCTCCCGGGAGCCGCAGAGCCCGGCTCACCTTCCGACGCGTGCAGATAGAGGTCGGATCCAATCGCGCCAGGAGCGTCCATCTGCTTGAAGGCCCAGGGGGTCTTCAGCTCGACGGCATCACCTCCTTGGAGCGGAGTCTTCATGACCCGGATGATGCCCTCGGCGCTCTTCCGTGCCGTCGCGATCCAGTCTCCCGCCTTCCCGATGAACCGCTCCTCTTGCGTGGTGGAGCCCAGAGTCTGTTGCTCGCCGGTGGCGAGGTTGTGCCGGAACAGGATCGACGCCTCCGGGCTGTAGGTCTTCCCTCGCCCGTAGAGGAATCCATCCTCCACGACCGCGTCGATGGTCTGCTGGAGCGTCTTGTACGGCGTGAGCTGGGCGGGTCCGAACGACGGGAGCTCCGCCCTCGTTCCGTCGAAGGACATGGTCAGGAGCTTCGATCCGTAGGTGACCACGAGGTCGCTCGAGCGAAGAAAGTGGAGAGGAACCACGATGCCCGGATCTTCGAGCAACGGTTTCGCCGGTCCGCCTTGCGATGGAATGGAGTAGAGGCCTCCAACGGAGCTCAGGAAGAGCAGGCTGGAAGCTGCACTCAGCTGGTAGGCGACGAACTCACCGCCTCCGAGCTTGCCCATGGGAAGCACCACCTCGGCGGCCAACGGATCGAGGCACGCCACTCCGGACTCCGTATCGCCTCCTGCGTCCTGCGGTATCTGGGAGGAGCCCGACGCGCCACCCTTGTCGGGCTCGCCCGAGCAGCTCGCGGTGAGCGTGAGTACGAAGACCGCTGGAATCCACGAAGATCGGGGCCGCCACATGCGGGCGACTATGTCGATGCGCGGCGCAGAGTTCAAGTGCAACCGCGTTCGGCTGCTCCCCCCAGGGTCTCGCTCGGGTGCGGCTACGCAGCCAGACGGTCTACGATCCAATCGCGGACCGGAATGCTGCGCTTCATGCGCTCCGCAGGACGGCTCCGCAGCGGATCGATCCATGCCGGCAGCCTGGACGACAGGAATTCATGGGTGTCCTTCCAGGCGGCCTTGGCTTGCCTTCTCCAGGTCAACGCTGTGAATGCGTGCGGCTCCCCAGCGTAGACCCTGACCTCCACTCGGCTGCCCCTGCGCTCGAGAGCCTCGCCCAGCCGAATGCTGTCGCTCACGATCGGATCGGCTCCTCCCACCGGCACGAAGAAGGGAGGCAGCGCGCGCGCGGGTCGCTCGTCGGACTCCAACACCAGCAGGGGATCCGCCAGCGACGGCCTCCCGTCCGGTCCCACGGACTCCTTCGGGTAGTATCCGTCGCGCACCTCCAGAATCCTGTCGAGCACGATCGCTGGCAGGCTCGAGTCCCGACCGAAACGCTCGGGATCGCTGACCTGCAGGATCCCGCATCCTGCCACGACGGCATCCGGTACGCGTCCCGCCTCGAACACCTCGCGCGCCCAAGGCTCGGGACGCGCGAAGGTCGTCTCGATCGCCAGCGCGGCGGCGAGATTGCCCCCCGCGGACTCACCCGCCACCACGATCCTCGAAGGGTCCCCGCCGAACCGGTGCGCGTTGCGAAGCACCCAGAGCCAGGCCTTGCTCACGTCCTGCAACGCAGCCGGGTAGGGGTGCCTGGGAGCGAGCCGATAGTTGACGTTCACCACGAGGTAGCCACGCCTCGCGTACGCCATCGCCATCATCCAGTGCGAGTCCTTCGACATGATTCGGAAGCTGCCGCCGTGGATGTAGAGCACCACCGGCCACGGACCGGAATGGGTGACCGGGCGGTAGACGTCGAGGAAGTTCTCCTCCCCTGCCCCTTCGACGTAAGGAATGTTGCGGACGACCTCGACGTCGTAGAGCTCCGGGTTGGCCCCGGGCTGGATGCTTCCCATGTAGCCCAGCATCGAGCTGCTCTGCTCGAAGACCACGCGGGTCAGCTCGCGGGTCCAGGTCCTTGCAGCCGTCCTCAGGGCGGGCAGCACCTTGGTCTTGACCGTCAGGTCGGTGGTCGTTCGATCGGCCAGGGACGAGTACGACATGGCTGGGGTCCTCGCAGGTTCCGGGTTCATCTACCTGCATTGTAGGCTCACTTTCTGACTTGTCAACCCATTGTCTTAGACACATGCTGTCCACCATCGGTGCAACGCCGGACCGGGCGAGCCCAGGCGCCCGTCGGAGCTGGTCTCGGCGCGATGCTTGATCGTTCGCGAACAAAAGCGAAGAATGGGAGGACCATGATGGACAGCGGGATCTGGCGTGCGGCGGGGCTGGCTGCGTTGGTGGCTCCAGCCATGGTGGCGGCGATCGTCACGGCGGCATCGGCTGCTCCGAAACCCGGGGACGCCCTGCCGGCTGCGCGGGCGGCGACGCTCGACGGCAGGGAGCTGAACACCCGGTCGATGTCGGGAAAGATCGTGCTGATCTTCTACGAGGACAAGGACTCGGCGCAGCACAACATGGCGCTCAAGAACGAGCTCGGGAAGGTGCAGAAGGCGCCGGGGTGGAAGCCGAACGTGGTCGTGGCTGCGGTAGCCGACGTGAGCGGCTATGACTGGTGGCCGGCCAGGGGATTCGTCAAAGACGCGATCCAGGCCGAGCAGCGCAAGTCAGGGACTCCCATCTACCTCGACTGGAGCGGCGACTTCGGCAAGGCGATCAAGGCCAAGAAGGGAGCGAGCAACGTCGTGCTGGTCGGCGCGGACGGCAAGGTACAGATCGCGCACGAAGGGGTCGTGCCGCAGACGGTCCGCGACGCGATCGTCGCTGCGGTTCGCAAGCAGTAGCTTCGGCTTCGGACTTCAACGCTCACCGCGCAACGAACGCAACAAGGGCAGGACCCGCTCGCTCTTGCCGAGCCACGGAATCCGGTCGCGGGAAAGCTCGTCAAGCATCCCCTGCATCGCCGACTCGACCTCCCGATAGCAAAGGCTCAGCTCGTTGCTCCGGTCCGCTGCGTCGGCAGCGAGCTCGGGCCAGCCAATGGGCTTGCCGAATCGCAACGTGGTCTGGGCAGGAAGGGGAACGAACGGCATCAGCCCGCTGGAGAGCCCCCAAGGCAGGGACCACACGATCGGAAAGGCCTCCATGCGGATGCGGCGCTTGAGGTTCAGTGCCCGGGCGATCCGACGTCCGGTTGCGAGCACGACGACCTGCTCATGGGGGCCAGCGGACACGACGGGCACGATCGGCACCCGCTCACGCAGCGCGACTCGGAGAAAGCCGGTGCGTCCGCCGAGCTTGACGCGCGTACGTTCGCGGAAGGTGCGGCAGGAGTCGAGCTCGGATCCCGGATAGACGAGCACGACGTGGCCGGCCCGCAGCGCCGCCGCCGCAGACTCCCGATTGGCCCGGAGCATGCCCGCCTGATGGCAGAGCCTGCGGCCGACCGGGTCGGCCCACACGATGTCGTGCGCGAGGGGTCGTACCGGGCGATCGGGGCCGAAGTGGTCCCACATCGCGGTCAGGGTGAGCAGCACCTCGGTCGTCATGATCGTGGAGTTGTGATTGCCCACGAGCAGCACGGGCCCTTCGGAGGGCACGTTCTCGACGCCCTCGACTCGCAACCGGAAGTAGTGACGTCCGAGAAACCTGCCCAGCTCGACGAGAACTCGCACGAACTCCGGGTCCCGCTCGTCGAGCTTCTCGGACCAGCCGGGGAGTCGCTCTTCGGACTTCAGGAATCCGCGCACGGTCTCCCACACACCGTCCGGCATCAGATGCCTCGCATCGTCGGCTGACACGAACTTCGAGGCCCGCCGCACCCAGGACCTCAGCTCGCGGGAGGCACCGATCAACTCGTCCACCGGCAGAGTGGACTGGGCTCGTCCGGAGGCTTGTTTCATGACGCGCGCGAATCCTCCGCCAAGACTACCGGACCGCCCCGCGTGCTGCCAGACCGATCCATGCCCGCCCACTCGCTGCTCGTACACGTCCCGTGGGGCTTGCAGCGCGAAGCTCAACGTCAAGGCAGTGCTTCCCGCAGCACGATGATGATGGTACGGCCGCTCGACGCTCTCGAGTGCGAGGAGAAACTCGATCCTGCATCGGCGCTGCCCGGCCGGGCCGGTGAGTCTTCGAGACCGACGGAGGAATGAACGATGAAGCTCTCTTGGTGGATGTTGTTGGTCGCGGGAATTCTTGCTCCCGTTGCTGTTGCCTGCTCGGACGACGACGATGCGGGTGGAAGTGCGGGGGCTGCGAATGGTGGAGCCGCGGGGCAGGCCACGGGCGGCGCTGCGGGGGAGGCCGGCGCAGCAGGGCAGGCCACCGGCGGCGCTGCAGGGGAGGCCGGCGCAGCGGGCCAGGCCACAGGCGGCGCTGCGGGGGAAGCCGGTGCAGCGGGCCAGGCCACCGGTGGAGCCGCGGGCGAGGCTGGCGCTGCCGGGACCGCGGGAGCGGCCGGTGCGGGTGCGTGTGCGATCGTCATCGGCGTTCCCGCTTGCGACGAGTGCATCAACACCTCGTGCTCGTCGGAGTGCAACACCTGCGCGCAGAACGCGGAATGCGTCGCGATCTTCGAGTGCGTCACCGGCACGTGCGTCTCCGACGCCGGACAGGCCGACATGACCTGCGCGATGGGTTGCGTCACCTCGCACACCGCCGGCATGAATGACTTCTTCAAGTTCTGGCAGGGCACCCAGCCCGGTTGCGTGAGCAAGAACTGCGCGACCCCCTGCGCCCAGTAGACACGCTCGCGCTCGCCCTCCAACTCCCTCGCTGCTGAACTGGTATCCATCGGAGACATGCCGACTCCCTCGGCGCCTGGAGGCGGGACGGCCTGCTCGCCTCCAGCCGGCGTGGGTCGATCGCCTCGCCGGGCCGGGCCTGTGTCCGGGACACGCAGCAGGTCAGCGCTCCCCAAGTGTTCGGACATCTCCGCTGCGACGCGTCGCGCTTGCGTAGCCCTCCGCGACAGGTAGGATGCGACGCTTCGACGTGAGGGTGTGCGAGTGGACGCGCTAGGCATTGACCTTGGAACCGGTGCGATTCGGGCTGCGTATCTGCGCGGGACCCAGCCCGAGCTCCTGCAGTTCCCCGACGGCTCCCGTTCGATTCCAGCGGTCGTGTCCGTGTCGCGCGGAACCATTCGTGTCGGACGTCCCGCGCTGAGCCGGGCAATGACCCAGCCCGAGTGCACGGTGCGCGGAGTCAAGCGACTCCTGGGCAGGACCATCGACGATCCGATCGTCTCGGCGCTGCGCGAGAGGCTCGCGTTCGGCATCGAGGAGTCGCCCGATCGAACCCTGAGCCTGAGGCTGGGACAGGATCTGCACAGACCGGAGGCGCTCGCGGCCGCACTGCTCAGCCACCTGCTCGACATTGCGGAGCAGGGCGACGGGCAGAGGCCCACGACGGGCGTGCTCACGTGTCCGTACTGGTACGGGCCACGCCAGCGCAAGGCGCTGACCGACGCGGCATCCTCGGTGGGGTTGAGGTCGCTGCAAGTGATCAGCGAGGCGACGGCGACGGCGTTGTCGCTGACTGCGCTCGAGAACCGGCAGCGGGTGGTGGGTGTGGTGGACGCGGGAGCGGGAGGGTGCACGGCTTCGGTCCTGGAGGTCGGGCCGCACCGCGTGCAGCTGCTTTCCTCCGCTGGAGACCCTGTCGCAGGGGGCGAAGACGTCGACCACAAGATGGTTCGGGCCGCCATCAAGGGGTTGCGTAAACGCCACGGGGACTTCGAGGTCCAGCCTGCGATCTACGAAATGGTGCGTCAGATCTGCGAGGCGGCCAAAGCGGATCTCGCGCAAACCTCGAACCTGCGAATCGTGATTCCCTTTCTTCCCGTGGGCTCGGGCATTCACAATCAGCAGATGAACCTCGACCGCGACAGCGTGGAGCTGCTGCTGCGGGACACGGTGAGCCGCATTGGCACCGCCTGCGCCCAGGCGATGGAGAGGGCAGGACTGCAGCGCGGGCAGCTGGAGGCGGTCTACGCCACCGGAGGGCTGGCGCGGATGCTGAGCGTCCGAAGTCGGATCACGGAGACCATGGGAGACATCGCGTCGCGGATGCTCGATCCCGACGGCTCCGTCGCCCTGGGTGCCGCGTTCCAGGCGGGAATGCTGTCGGGCGTGATCGAAGGGATCCCCATAATCGACATCCACACCGCCGCGTCCTTGCCTCCGTCCCGCATGGGAGTGACCTCGCTTCCACCCCCTGCTGTCGTGACGATTCCCCCACAGCCCGGCAGGACGATGTCGTCGCAGCTCCCTCGCGTCTCGGTGCCTCCGACTGCTTCGCAGCCGCCCGACGCACCGCGGTCGCCGGGACGGTCCGACGCGCCGAAGAGGCAGTCGAGCACGCCGCCGCCCGGCACCGCGCTCGATCCCGTCGGCGGACCCCGCAGCAGCGCACCTCCTCCCGGGGCCGATCGCGTTCGCGTCGACGTCCAGGCGTTCCGCGTCGAGCTTGCGGGATTGCTGGCGGCGATGCGTGCGGGCGCGGTGACCGACGCCGGGGGCGCGGCGCGCGGGCGCGGGTACATCGTGCGTGGGACCGAGATGCAGGCGGACGACGCGGTCCTTGACGAGCGGGAGCTGGGGCGCCGGGTGGAGAGTCTGACGGAGCTGTGGAGGCTGCTCGCGATGGTGATGCAGACGGCGCGCCAGTATCGGTGGGATCACCCCCACGCGGCGCGCCAGCTCGCCCATGCACACCAGAGCGTGACCGAAGCGCTCGCCTCGAATCCTCGCGCGATCCGCTGGGAGGTCGGCACCCTGCAGTTCACCTACCGTGGTGTGCCGGTATGGCGTCCGGACCGGGCTCCCTACAATCGAGTCCCCTACGAGCTGTTCGTGGACGGCGTGCGCGCGATTCAGCTTCAGCCGGGGGTGACCCCCGACGAGCTCCGGGATCTGCTGGGCGTGATGCTGCGCGACGCGGGACTCGGATTCGGCGCGGATGACAACGCTTCGACTGCGCTGTGGGATCGCAAGCTGAAGCACGTGGCGTATCTCGCGGTGGACTCCTTCGCCGAAGGCGACGATCCGGAGTTCCAGGATCAGCGCGACGAGCTCGCGTCCGCGTTGATGATGGGCCAGGACGAAGCGACGCTCGGAATGTACTCGGCTGCCCACAGGGAGGCGGTCGCCAATGCGGTGGACGTGGCCCTCGACAAGGATGCGCGCAGCCGGCTGGCCGAGCAGATCGATCCCGAGGCTGCGCGGTGGCAGGAGCGGTACGCGAACGCGTTCGTGGAGGCCTGGTACGGCGGAAACGGGCGTGACGAGCTGCTCGAGCAGCTTGGGCTGTGGGCTGGGACGCAGGTGGAAGCGCACGCGGCCTCGACGGCGCTCGATCTGCTGCAGTCGTTGACCTCCGCGTTCGAGGCGCGGTTCGGCGAGACCGTCGGCCGCGACTTCCGCGTCAGCGCAACGGCCGCGATGTTCCCCGCCGAGCGCATCTCGGCAATCATCGAGGACGCCCGTGAGCTCGAGTCCCCCGACGAGAAGGTGGTGGTCGGGATTCGAACTGCGTTGGGAAGCGTGGAGGATGACGCCTTCTTCGATCAGGCGGTGGAGTTCTTCGACGGGGTGGCGTCCGACGAGGTGCGAAAAGCCTTGCTCGAGTACCTCTGCCGCTGCGTGCGCGGACACGAGGATGCGCTCGGACGCATGGTCGCCGTCGCTCCTTCGCGTCACGCCCAGTACGTGCTCGAGTCCCTGCGGAGCGCGGGAACGTCGGCGAGCAGGGGCGCCGCTACCAGAGGGCTCCAGTCGCAGCATCTCGACGTGATCCTGGCGACGCTGACGGGCCTCGACGAGGACCAGGCACTGGAGGCGCGCCCGATGCTGCGCGAGCTGGTCGGCTCCAAGGAGGCTGGTTTGCGAAGGAAGGTGATCGAGGCCGCCGTGCAGCGCCCGGTCAAGGCTCTCGAGCCGCTGCTGCTCGAGAGAGTGCAGGCTTCGACCTACCAGGAGCTGCCCGTGCGCGAGCGTCGTCTGCTGCTCGAGGCGCTCGCCTCCACGAATCGTCCGGAAGCCGAGGTCACGGCGATGTCGCTGCTCGACAAGCAGCAGCTCATCGGGGGCAGCTCGCTCGACGAGACCAGGGCGGTGGCGGCGGACTTCCTGGGAGGGTCCTCGTCGGAGCTGGTGCTCGCGACGCTGCAGCGCGCTGCGAAGAAGCGGTGGTTCGGCAGCGAAGTCGTCCGGGAGACCGCGGAGCGCTCCGCGAACAGGGTGGCGGAGCGGCTCCGGTCGGGAGGACAGCCATGAACGACGCGCGCCGCGCCGAAGGTGACGATTCCACTCGGGCCGCGCGCCGGGAAGCGCCGCTGCGACTGGTCACCTCACTCTACCGCATCGTGAAAGCGTGCCAGTTGCACGACGAGCTGAACCAGGCGGTCCAAGAGCTGATCGGGCCTTTCCTCGAGGCGGTATCGGGATACTGCCAGGCATTCGGCTGCGAAACCGCACGAGTGATGTTCTGGCGCGATGTCATCTTCGTGAATCGTCGCATCCTCCGCGCTCCGCGCGAAACCTACGAGATCGTGCAGCAGCTCTCCACCATCCTCGACCACGCAGGCGTCAACGAGGTCGTCATCGAACGGACCGTCACGCGCAACGGCGCCAGCCGCTTCGGTCACCTCGTGGCGTCGTCTGCCAGGGACTCCGGTGCTGCCCTGCAGCTGCGCCAGACCGGCTCGCACGGCATCTCCGTGCGCCGTACGCCCGGCCCCGACGAGGATCCCTCCTTCGAGGCGTCGGACAAGCCCGTCACCAGACTGCTCCAGAGCTACGCCGCGTCCATCCTGATCATGCAGTCGTTCCACGCGGCCCTCGCCCGCGAGGAACGTCCGGCCGGCCACGACGTCAAGCGTGTCGCGCAGAAACTGGTCGCGCTCGCCGAGGAAGACGCCCCGCTGCTGGTTGCCTGCGCCCTCTCCCCGTTTCCCGACGACCGGCGTTGCCGCAGGGCCGTGAGCTCGGCAGTCGTCGCCCTGGCGATGGCCCGCCAGCTCACCAGTGACCGCGGTGCGCTGACCACGGTCGCCCACGCTGCGCTTCTCGCCGACATGGGCAGGATGCGTCTCGACGAGCATGCGTCCGACCACGACGCGGCCTGCGCGTCCGTCGTGGCGCAGGCGGTCATGAGCCAG
>JAKLDZ010000680.1 GCA_022703255.1 Myxococcota bacterium
TCCGGGACCGAGGCGTCGTCGCCACCTGCCCCACCGACGCCAGGCACGAGTGCCCCGCCTTCGCCGTTCGACCCGCAACCCACACCGCACACGGAGCCGATCGCGAGGCTCGCAAGCATCGCCTTCGTCCAACGCCCGTACCGATGAGAAGCAAGCATAACGACCCTCTCCAGAGCTGTCCGTGCGGCTCACCCGCAGGGCCCCGCCCGCGAGAAGCGCGACGGGCAAGTGGGAAATACAGCACCGAAGCCGCCGCCGGGCAATGTCGAAGAAATCCCCTCACCGAACACCCGAGCGCCCATGCGTCACGATGTGCGGTCAAGCTCGTTGTGCACGATCGTGATCGCGTCCTCCGTGTGCAAGTCCACCGGCCCCAAGCTCACCGTGACCGCCCCGCATCGCTCCAACACTTTCGCGTGATCGGGATCGATGCCCCTGTCGTCGCCAAGGACGAAGGTCGCATCCCCTTGCCAGCAGACCGATCGCATGTCGATGCCCTCGCGTCCCAGGACGAACAGGTTGCCTCGAGGCTCGCGCGCCAGAGCCTCGAGATCCATCGGCGCAGCTTGGATCCCCGCAGCGACCATCTCGGGCCCCGCGCCCGGATGACGCGCCCCCAACGCGTGCTGCAAGAGGCGCGCGTTGCGGTACTCGTCGGGGCGCAGCCCCCGGATCGAGCGCCCATCCAGCCGAAGCGCCAGCGGCGCCTCTCCAGGCCCCAGCAACAGCAGGTCGAGCAGCGTGTTCCTTCGCACCCCGCCAGACACGAGCAGCGCGGCACGGATGCACCGCACCAGGATGTCCATCCGCCCCCCCGAGTCCCAGAGCGCGTGCAGCTTGAACGCAGCCGACGACTTCGCACGGCTGCCGATGACGACAAACCGCCGCGTCGGTCCGGGCTCCTCGAACACAATCGGCGTCGATTCCCTCACCATGCCAGAACCTGCCGCAGACTCACCACCTTCGCTCTCCTGTCGCGCTCGGCCATCCCGTCGCGCGTCCACTGTCGCACGCAATCCCCATTGTGCATCGAAGTCGTCTCACGCGATGATGAAACGGTGCGACACGTGCTCCTCCTCACGACCGCCTGCCTCGCCGCTTTCGCCTGCTCTTCGAGCGATCCGGCCGACAGCTCTCCCGACGCGAGCGAAGCTCCCGCCGACGCCGCCGTTGACACCGCGATTTCCGAGGACGATGCGGCAGCGCCCGCGGAGGCCGCGGCCGACGCCGCAGCCGAAGCCAGCGCGTGGGTGGAAGGGAAGATCCAGGTCTCCGAGGAGCCGGGGAGCGTCTGGAGCGTCGCACTCGAGGGCAAGGACGTCGTCGCGCGACACGCCGACAGAGACGTGGCGCTGCTCATCGACCCGACCAACGGGGCATCCGACGGGCGCTATGCCGGGATCTACGTGAACGTGGACGGGACACCGCGGTTCAACGGCCGGTACAACGCCACGGACTGCACGATGTTCGTACCGGATCGACCGTTCAAGAACCAGCAGGCCGTGGTCGTACACGCCTCCGGGACCGCGCTCACGGTGACCATGACCGAGGGGAGCCTGTCCGAGATGACCGACAGCCAGTTCCCTTCCGACGAGCCGTTCCGTTGGCAGTCCACCTGGGAGCTCGAGACCGCGGGGCTGCGTCTCGCGGCTTCGGGGCTCTACTACCTGCTTCCTTCGATGGACGACTGCATGCTGACGCTCCTCGGGGAGGGGGGGGCGCCGATCGACGAGCTGCAGCTCACGACCGCGACGGCTCCCTTCCTCGAGTACTTTCACGACGTGCGCACGATCCAGATCGCCTCGCCGCAGGGGAGCTTCAGCATCTCGAGCGATGCGAAGATCCTCCAGGTGCAGGTCCCGTCGTACCCCGACACCGGGCTCTTCGAGCTCGACTTCGATCACTCCTTCAAGGAGAAGGGGCAGGCCGACATCCACACCGAGGTGGTGCTTCCGCTCGGCGAATGAGCTTTCCCCCTGCTACGCTCTGCTTCGGAGGACGAAACATGCTGACTCGATTGCCCGCCACCACATCCTCGATTCTCGTGCTGGTCGCGTCGTTGACAGCAGCCTGCGGTGGGTCGACGGAGGAGACCGACGGCACGGCCGGAAGCTCGCAAGGCGGCGCCGCGGGAAGCGCTGGGTCGGCAGGTGGTGCGGGAAGCGCGGGTGCAGCCGGAAGCGCGGGCGCAGCCGGAAGCGCGGGTGCAGCGG
>JAKLDZ010000681.1 GCA_022703255.1 Myxococcota bacterium
GATCTCGATCGCGAGCACGGGGCCCGGCCGCAAGTGCCGCGTCAGGGTCGCCACCTTGGTGGAGGAGAAGCCGAAGAGCAGCGCCGAGAACGTCGCGACCGGAATGAGCTCGCGCAGCATCGGCTCGCGGTAGAAACGCGCGATCGGGATCGCCAGCGCGATGCCGATCGCGGCAAGGGCGGCAAGGTGCAATCGGTGGGGGAAGGAGGCAGAAAGCATCGGTGAAGGACGGACGATGTGCCAGAAAGCTCCAGGCTACACCGTCGCCCGAGGCCCGTCCATGGAGCGCGCGGGGCGCCGCGCCCGCGTCATGGCGGTCCCACGCGGGAAACGGACCGGGTGCCGCGCTGGGCCGTTCCTCGCCGCGCTCCGGTGCTCTACAAGAGCAACCATGTCCCTCGACCTGTACGCCACCATCGGGGTCGGTCTCGAGACGGTCGTCTCGCGCGAGCTGGCAGGGCTCGGCATCACGGCAGCGCGCGTGGAGCCCGGCAGGGTGCGCTTCGGCGGCACGGCCGACGACATGTACCGTGCGCTTCTGCACTTGCGCTGCGCCTCTCGCGTGGTCCGCGAGCTCGCGTTCGAGACCATCGAGCACGAGGCCGACATCTACGACGTGGTCCGCGAGCTCGACTGGTCTGCGCACTTCGATCCGTCGGCGACCTTCCGCGTGACGTTCAACGCGCACTCGTCGCTGGTGCACAACTCGAGGTTCTGGACCTATCGGGTCAAGGACGCGGTGTGCGACGCCTTCGTGGAGCGGCGCGGCCGGCGTCCCGATGTGGACGTGGCCCACGCCGACGTCCACGTGTACTGCTATCTGGAGAATCGTCGGCTGTCGGTGGGGCTGGATGCGGCGGGGGATCCGCTGCACATGCGCGGGTACCGGGTCGGCCAGCACGTCGCCAGCCTGCGTGAACACCTCGCCGCGGCCATGGTGCTCCAGTCGGGATGGGAGCCGAGCCGCCCCCTGCACGATCCGTTCTGCGGCTCGGGAACGATCCTGATCGAGGCCGCGATGATCGCCACGCACACGCCGCCGTCGGCGTGGAGAAGCCGCTTCGCCTGCGAGCACTGGATCGGGTTCGACGCGGCGAGGCTCGGGGAGCTGCGCGCCGAAGCCCTGGCGAAGGTGGTGGCGCCGCCGGAGCTGCGCGTGAGCGGAGCCGACGCGGATCCCGCTGCCGTGAGCCTGGCCCGCGAGAACCTCGCGTCCGCGGGGTTCGGCGGTGCCGTGCGCGTGGACCAGTGCAACGCCCGCGACATGGAGCCGGTGCTCGACGGCGTCGTCATCGCCAATCCCCCCTATGGCGAGAGGCTCGATGCGTCGGACAAGCAGGAGCTGTACGCCGCGTTCCGCCAGCGGCTCCTCGCGTGCAAGGGATCCCGCGTCGTGCTGCTGCAGGGCGACCCCGCTTTCGAGAAGCTCCTGTCGCTGCGCCCCGCCAAGCGCAACCGCATGAACAACGGGTCGATCGAGTGCGTGCTGTACCAGTACGACATCCGGGCGTGATCCCGGATTGTTCGTAATGCGAACCGTCAGAGCACCTTCGGCATGGCGTTCAGCCCGCTCGAGAAGAACGCAGCGACCGTGAGCGCCGCGAGGATCACGAACACCACGCCCTGCAGCAGGAAGAGCTTCTTCAGCCCCTCCATCGCCTCCATCAGGTGACGCAAGTCGTCGCCCTCCGTGTGCGCAATGGCCCGCACGTGCCCCCCCGCCCGGATCGTCCACAGCCCCATCATCGCCACCACCGCGATGTGCAGCACCGCGATCACCACCACCGGCGTGTTGAGAACCAGCAGCGCAGCCACCGCCGGGACCGCGTAGATCACGCCAAGCGCGATCTCGATGATGCCGACCACCTTCATCCAACGCGCCAGACCGTCGAACACCATGTTGTGGCTGTCGTTGAACTCGAACTCGTCGCCTTGACGAACCGCGGACTGCGTCATGGATCTTCTCCCTCCTCGGGGAGCGATTCCACCCTCGCCGCGGCTCCCCCGCACGGCCGTCGCATTCTCGCTCCAATCCGTCGGGTTGCGAAGGGGTCGCGTCCGGCCCGCGCGTGCTATGTACCCGCTCCGCCATGCGCCCCGCCCGCTTGCTCCCGCTTTTCACGCTCGCGTGCTCCGCGTGCGCCCCTCCCCCTGCCCTCCCCCCTCCCCCTCCCTCGCCTCCCTCCTCCCCCTCTCCCCTCCCACCTACGCC
>JAKLDZ010000682.1 GCA_022703255.1 Myxococcota bacterium
GCCAAGCGACGCAGATATCCGCACTCTCGAGGCCGACCTCAGGCGTCTCGAAGGTCGTCGTGCCTCCGAGTGCTGCATACGCGGCGCTCGCATCAAGGATGTTGACAAGTACCTGCGGCAGTACGCAGGTGTTGTCGTCGCGGGTCGGCGCTACATCTACGTCAGCGCGTTCTCCATTCACACTCTTGAAGGCTGGCCCACGCAGGCGCCGCCCCCAAACTGGCGTACCGAGGCGTTCGTCGTCTGCGACGGGGGCTCGTCCTACTGGGGCGTTCTCTACGATCCGCAGACCCGCTCATTCACTCAGCTCGCCTTCAATGGCATCGGCTGAGGCCGCCTTCTATGAAGGGGCCACCGTCAAGTAGGACGTCAGCGTTTCTCGCGGATCTTCGTCTCTCCTTCTTCTAAGAAGGGTTCTCCTGGGTCCTCGACGAACGGGCAGCTTCCTTCCTGATCCTCGGCCGGACGGCCTTGGACAACCTTCTATCCGTGTCGGCAACGCCGATCACACAATGCTGTGTACGCGCAGGCGCGTGCAGGGGAAGCTCTTCGGCACCTACCCCATCTAACCCGCGGTCGCCCGTTCGGGCTGACCAGGCGGCGTGCTCGGGCAGGTGAAACCAGTTCGTCTCCACTTTCCGTCGGTTCTCCTCAGACCGTCGCGGGCTTCAGGCTCGCCCCTTCCGGCGGTACTCCGGTCCGGCTATAGCGCCAGAGGGCGATGATCAGCTTGCGCGCCAGCGCGACGATCCCGATCTTCCTCATCCTCGGCCCGCCCGTCGCGAACCGCCTCGCATACCACCGGGCCAGCGCGCTTCGCGGCTGGTATCTCAGCCATGCCCACGCCAGGTCCACGCTCGGTCCCCTCAGGTGACGGTTCCCGGCATGGCTGATCCCTCGGTCGTGCGACACGTCCCCGCTCTGGTACGGCGACGGCGTCAATCCGATGTAGGCCCCGACCTGCCTGCGGTTCTGGAAGTCCCGGAAGAGCAGTTCCCTCGAAATCGTCTCTGCCGTCGCGGGACCGATCGCCCTCAACCTCATCAGTCTCCGGCTCAGAATCTCCGCCCGGCTCTTGCCTTCGCGTATCCGCCGGGCTCTCTGCGCCGAAAGCTCCAGGAGCTGCCCGTGAACCACGGCGTGAAGCGCAAGCTCCTGCTCCACGCGCTGCCTCAGCCCCGGCGGCAGTGGCTTGCCCTCCCACGTCCGCAGCTCCTCCAGCCGGCCGATCAGCCCCCTCTCCCCCATCCTCACCGAGACACCCTGGCTCGCCAGCAGGCCCCGGACCCGGTTGACGATTCGCGTCTGCTCCTTCGTCAACGCTCGCATCTCCCGCTGAAGGTGCCGCCCGTCCTCCTCCTCCACGCTCGGAACCCTCACCACGTGCCACACCTTCGGCTCTCCGCTCACGTGCCGCACCAGCATCTTCACCAGCTCCTCGGCATCCAGCCGGTCCGTCTTCACCCGTCGCGCTCGCCTCTCCACCTTGATCGATGCCGAGTCCACCACCACGTTTCGCACGCCTTCGCGTTCGAGCAGTCGCGCCAGCCAGAAACCGTCCCGGCCCGCCTCGTAGCACGACCACACCGCCCCCTGCGGTCCGACTCCGAATCGGCTACGCGCCGTCGCGAGCGCCTTCCTCAGCTCGTCCAAGTCCCGCGCCGCGATCGTCGTGATCCACACCTTCTCGTCCAGCCGCGTGCAGAAGCCCAGCTTCCACCGCGTCCAGCCGAGTTCGAACGCCACGAACAACTCTCCGCTCTTGCCGGTATGCTTTCCACGGGACGCCGCCTGCGACATGTCGCTTCTCCTTTCGCTGCCAATCGATCCGAGTGCGCCATCGTCACCGCGGCGTCCCTCTTTGCATAGCATCTAACCCCGGCGTGCAGTGGACTCGCTCCGCTGCGCTGCGCTCGCCACTGACGCCAGACGTTAGCTCGCTGACGGAGCTCTGTAGTTGTCACCTCGCCCCGGGCTCCACGCAGAGCATCCTGTGAATCGGAGAACTCACAGATGAAGATCGAGGGCGTGCCCTTCGGCGTCACCGACTGGTCCGCCGTTCCCGAAACGACTCACCCTGGCGTCTCCGGCGTCGCCACCTGGCGCACCGTTCAAGCCGGCAATGTACGTGTCCGCGTCGTCACCTACTCCCCCGGCTATCTGGCCGACCACTGGTGCTCACGCGGTCACATCCTGTTCGTG
>JAKLDZ010000683.1 GCA_022703255.1 Myxococcota bacterium
GCGTGCGCATGTACGCCGCAGAACGTCGCGCGGCGAAGGCTCTCCGCACGCCCCCGTGGTTGGACGACGGGCACCGCCTCGTCATCTTGTGGTTCTACGAGGCAGCGCAGCTACTAACTGAGGCGACCGGCGTTCTCCACCACGTCGACCACATTGTTCCTTTGCGCGGCAACACGGTGTCGGGGCTCCACGTGCCCCGGAACATGCAGTGCCTGCCTTGGCGCGAGAACCTGTCCAAGAACAACAGGGTGGACCCGTGACTGGCTGCATCCCGGCCCGACATGCACTGCGTGACTACCAATCTGACTTGCTTCGGGGCGTCGTCGCCGAGTGGACGGGCGGGGCGCGTAACGTTCTCGCGGTGTCGCCCACGGGCAGCGGCAAGACCGTGCTGTTCTCGTACTGCATCGCCAATCACCCGGGCGCGTCCGTCGCGATCGCCCATCGAGCGGAACTCGTTTCACAGATGAGCCTCGCCCTGGCTCGCGAAGGGGTGCGTCACCGCGTCATCGGCCCGGCCACGCTCGGCCGCTCGTGCGCCCGGCTGCACATGGACGAGTTGAACCGGCTCTACGTGGACCCGAGCGCGCGGTGTGCCGTCGCCAGCGTCGACACGCTGGTGCGCATGGACAAAGCGGACCCGTGGTTCGCTCAGGTGTCGCTATGGGTGCAGGACGAGTGCTTCCCATCAGGCACGTCGGTCGACGGGCGTCCGATCGAAACGATCGGCGTCGGGGATGTCGTCACCGCGTTTGACGAGGTCTCCGAGCGCTTCGAGCCGCGGCGGGTGACTCGGCTGTTCAAGAACCCGATGCCCGACTTCATGGTGCGCGTCGAGACCGCCGGCCGCACCGTAACGGCCACGGGGGCGCACCCGTTCTACACGAGGCGCGGGTGGGTGCCTGCGAACGAACTCAGAGGGGGAGACTATGTACTGCTGCACGCAATGCCGGCGCCCGGGCCGACGGCGTGCGCTGGACCAGAAAAGGGACGAGTGCTTGCGTGGGCTCGGGTGGACCGTGCTGCGGTTCTCGAACGCGGTCATCCTGACTTCCCCGCAGGAGATCATGTCTTCAATATTGAAGTCGAGGGGCTGCACACCTACGTTGCCGAGGGCGTAGTCGTCCACAACTGCCACCACGTCCTCGAAGACAACAAGTGGGGCGACGCCTGCAAGATGTTCCCCAACGCCCGCGGCCTTGGCGTCACGGCTACGCCCTTGCGCGCCGACGGGAAGGGCCTCGGCCGCCACGCCGACGGGCTCATGGACGCGATGATCGTCGGGCCTTCGATGCGCGATCTGATCGGCCGGGGCTACCTGACGGAGTACCGCATCTTCGCCCCGCCGAGCGACATAGATCTGTCCGCTGTAACCACCACGGCGAGCGGCGATTACTCGCCCCCGAAGCTGAAGGTTGCACGACGTGCATCTCACATCACTGGCGACGTGGTGCAGCACTACCTGCGCATTGCGCCCGGCAAGCTCGGCATCACGTTCGACACCGACGTGGAAAGCGCCAGGGAGACCGCCGCTGCGTTTCGCGCCGCAGGCGTGCCGGCCGAGGTCGTGACGGGCGAGTCGCATCCCGAATTCCGCAACAGCGCCATACGCAAGTTCCGCAACCGCGAACTGCTGCAACTGGTCAATGTCGGGATCTTCGACGAGGGCTTCGATTTACCCGCGATCGAGGTCGTGTCGATGGCGCGGCCGACGCAGTCGTACGGTCTGTTTTGCCAGCAGTTCGGCCGCGCCCTCAGACCCCTCGCCGGCAAGACGCACGCGATCATCATTGACCACGTCGGCAACGTCCTGCGCCACGGCCTGCCCGACGCCTACCGCGAGTGGTCGCTGGACCGCCGCGAGCGCCGCAGCCGCAGCGCGCCGGCCGACGCGATCCCCGTGCGCACCTGCCTGAACCCCGAGTGCCTGTCGGTGTACGAGCGCATCTACTCGGCGTGCCCGTTCTGCGGCACCGAGGTCGTGCCAGCGGGCCGCTCGGCGCCCGAGTTCGTCGACGGCGACCTGTTCGAGCTGGACCCCGCTGCGCTGGCTGCGCTGCGCGGCGAGAAGGCTCGCATCGACGGCGACTGCCGCGTGCCGCACGGGTCGACGCCGGCCGCCGCTGGCGCGATCCGCCGCACGCACTGGGAGCG
>JAKLDZ010000684.1 GCA_022703255.1 Myxococcota bacterium
TCACCTTGTCGGCGAGGAGAACCGCGGCCTTAACGTCATGTTCATCATGATGAATGCCGCCCGCCTCGCCGTCGGCATCCAGGGCGTCGCGATTGCGGAGCGCGCAACGCAGGTGGCGATCGCCTACGCCAAGGAGCGCCGCCAGGGCCGCGGCACCGAGCGCCCGGCGGACGAAGCGATGCGCAGCGAGGATCACAGGGGGGGTCTTAGAGCGGGGGCGCGGAGCGGGCCAAATTTGCAGGCCAGCCATTGCGCAGGCTGCGGAGTGCGGAGGATGCGTCGCTTCCGCGCGATGCGCGCGGCGTGCGGAGGGGCGGGGCTACTGGTTCATCGACTCGAGGAACTCGCGGTTGCTCTCGGTGCGCGAGAGCTTGTCGAGGAGGAACTCCATGGAGTCGACGACGTTGAGGGGGTGCAGGAGGCTGCGCAGGAGCCAGACGCGCTGCAGGACCCAGTCGGGCAGCAGGAGCTCTTCCTTGCGGGTGGCGGAACGGTTGATGTCGAGGCAGGGGAAGATGCGCTTCTCCATCAGCTTGCGGTCGAGGTGGATCTCGCTGTTGCCGGTGCCCTTGAACTCTTCGAAGATGACCTCGTCCATGCGCGAGCCGGTGTCGACGAGCGCGGTGGAGATGATGGTGAGGGAGCCGCCCTCCTCGAGGTTGCGCGCGGCGCCGAAGAAGCGCTTCGGCTTGTGCAGGGCGTTGGAGTCGACGCCGCCGGAGAGGATCTTGCCGCTTGGGGGCACGACGGTGTTGTAGGCGCGGGCGAGGCGCGTGATCGAGTCGAGCATGATCACGACGTCCTTCTTGTGCTCGACGAGGCGCTTGGCCTTTTCGATCACCATCTCGGCGACCTGAACGTGGCGGGTGGCGGGCTCGTCGAAGGTCGAGCTGATGACCTCGGCCTTGACCGTGCGCTGCATGTCCGTGACTTCTTCGGGACGCTCGTCGATGAGCAGGACGATCAGCACGGTATCGGGGTGATTCGCGGAGATCGCGTTGGCGAGGTTCTGCAGGAGCATGGTCTTGCCGGCGCGGGGCGGCGAGACGATGAGGCAGCGCTGGCCCTTGCCCACGGGCACGAGCAGGTCGACGATCCGATCGGAGTAGTTCTTGTGGTCGTCGTCGCGCTCGAGGTTGAACTTCTCGGTGGGGTACAGGGGGGTGAGGTTGTCGAAGAGGATCTTGTCGCGCGCGACTTCGGGCGCCTCGCCGTTGATCTTCTCGACCTTGAGCAGGGCGAAGTAGCGCTCGTTCTCCTTGGGGGGACGGATGCCGCCGGTGACGGTGTCGCCGGTGCGCAGGCCGAAGCGGCGGATCTGCGAGGGGGACACGTAGACGTCGTCGGGACCCGGCAGGTAGTTGTAGTCGGGAGCGCGGAGGAAGCCGAAGCCGTCGGGCAGGCACTCGAGCACGCCTTCCCCGAAGATGTTGCCGTTCTTGTTCGCCTGCGCCTGCAGGATCGCGAAGATCAGGTCCTGCTTCTTCAGCCCTGCCGCGCCCTCGATGTTGAGGTCCTTGGCAAGCTGCACCAGTTCCGGCATCGGCTTCTGCTTCAACTCTCGAAGATGCATGGGTCTCGCGTCCTCCACGGGCTTCCCGCGCGGTCTTTCCGCCGGGGTGGAATGGCTGGGGTTGGATGGGAATCGAACGGTGTGGTGTTGGTGACTTCCTGCCCGGCTCGGCACCGGAGTCGCGTGGGATCAGCGACCGCCTGTGCCTGGTTCCTGTGCCGGAACTGTTCGTCGGATCGTGTCTGGAGTGTCGTTCCCGGGTGGGAAAGCTCCCTTCGTATTCAACAAGCGCGGCGGCTTGTCAATGCGGATCCCGCATCGGCCCGTCCGTGACCCGCCACGATCGCTCCCGACGATCTCCCCGAATCCCGCAGAACTCCCTCGCCACTCGCAGATTCGCGTCGCATCCGAGCACCTCAGGCATCCGGCGAGGAAGACGTCGCCGCGGGTCCGGAATGCACGGGCGAGGCCTCCGGCGACGGCAGCTCGGGCAGATCGTCGGGACAGGGGGGCGCCAACGGCTCGTGCGACTCGGCGCGCTCGGCCCTGGCGGCCGGCTTCGGAGCCCGCGCGAGCTTGCCGGGGACGTAGGCGATCAGCCGCTCGCCCGCCTCGAGCTTCGCGGAGCGCGAGC
>JAKLDZ010000685.1 GCA_022703255.1 Myxococcota bacterium
GGTCGAAGCCGCGGAAGCGGGCCGGCGCGATGAACACTTTCGACTCCGCGTGCGCGAGCATGAAGGCGAGCTCGTGGTGCCGGAAGATCGGCATCAGCGGGTTGCTCGCCGCGCCGAGCCGCACGCAGGCGAGGTGGACCGCGAAGAATTCCCACCAGTTCGGCAACTGGAAGGACACGACGTCGCCGCGGCGGACGCCGAGGCGGTGGAGCGCGCGCTGAAGGAAGGGCACACGCTGGTGTGCGAGGCAGGGACCGGGACCGGCAAGACGATGGCGTACCTGGTGCCGGCGATCCTGAGTCGTCAGAAGGTGGTCATCTCGACGGCGACGAAGGCGCTGCAGGACCAGATCTTCTCGCGGGACCTTCCGGCGATCGAACGTCATCTGGGGCTGCAGGTGGACGCGGCGCTCGCGAAGGGGCTGACGAACTACGTGTGCCTGCGGAGGTTCGAGGAGTTCCGCGGGAGCGCGGAGGCGATGCGTCCGCGCTACGCCCAGTCCCTCGAGCTGCTCGAGCGTTGGGTCAAGGAGACCGAGACGGGGGATGGGAGCGAGCTGGTGTCGCTGGCGGAGGGGGATCCGATCTGGAGCGAGGTGTGCTCGAGCTCGGAGACGCGGCGCGGGGCGAAGTGCGAGCGCTACGAGGATTGTTTCGTCACACGAATGAGACGTCGCGCGGAGCAGGCGCGCATCGTGGTGGCGAACCACGCGCTGGTGTTCGCGGATCTCGCGCTCCGCGGCCACTCCGACGATCAGGGCGGGGCGCTGCCTTCCTACGAGGCGATCGTGTTCGACGAGGCGCACCAGATGGAGGAGGTGGCGACGGACTTCTTCGGTGCCCAGGTGTCGTCGAGCAGGATCGATGCGCTGCTCCGGGATCTCGCCAAGGCGTTCGGGAAGGCGAGGAGCGGGACGGTGCTGTCGATCGACGACGCGCCGGTGGTGGCCGAGCAGGTGCACCGCGCGAGCCTGGCGTTCTTCGCGCAGCTCGCTTCGCCCCGCGGTGCGGGCGAGGGGGGCCGGAAGCTGCTTCCGAAGGACGAGTGGATGGGTCCCGTGGTGGAGGCGTACCACCGCCTCGACACGGCGCTGGAAGCGGCGCAGCGGCTCTGCGAGGCGAATCGTCGCGACGACGCCATTGGCGCGGTCGGGGCTCGGGCGCTGCAAGTGCGAGAGGATCTCGCGCTGATCTCGTCGAGCGACGCGGCCCACGCGGTGACATGGGTCGAGGCGCGGGCGAAGTCCACGGCAGTGGGCTCGACGCCGATCGAGGTGGCGGGGACGTTGCGCACCGGGGTGTTCGAGAAGACGCCGGCGGTGGTGCTCACGAGCGCGACGCTCGCCACGGGGGGGAGCTTCGGGTTCTTCCGATCGCGCGTGGGTGCGGACTCGGACCTGGTGGGGACCGAGGAGCTGCTCGTCCCGTCGCCGTTCGACTTCGAGTCCAGGGCGTTGCTCTACACGCCCACAGACCTGCCGGATCCGAACGATCCGTCCTTCTCGCAGGCGACGGCCGCGCGAGCCGCGGAGCTGATCGAGATCACCGGCGGCGGAGCGTTCGTGCTGTGCACCTCGGTTCGCGCCATGGGCATCATCCATGAAGCGCTGGGGCGGGTGCTTCCGAAGCGGCCGATGCAGCAGGGAGACGCGCCCAAGCAGGTGTTGCTGGGGCGGTTCCGGGCGGACGGGCATGCTGTGCTGGTGGCGACGATGAGCTTCTGGGAAGGGGTGGACGTTGCCGGGGACGCGTTGCGGCTCGTGGTGATCGACAAGATCCCGTTCGCGGTCCCCACGGATCCGGTGGTATCGGCGCGGTGTCGCGCGATCGAGGAGCAGGGGGGGAACTCGTTCTCGAGCTACCAGGTTCCTGCCGCGGCGATCACGCTCAAGCAGGGTTTCGGAAGGCTGATCCGAACGCAGCGGGATCGGGGGATCGTCGCCATCCTGGATCGTCGGGTCGTGGTGAAGGGGTATGGCAAGACGCTGCGAGCGAGCCTGCCTCCTGCGAAGCGAGTCGGGAGCCTGGAGGAAGTCCGGGAGTTCTGGCGCAGGGTGAGTGCCACGGGATGACGCGGGGATCCCCGCGTCCGGAACGAACGTCGTCGGGGGGTGCGGGAGGGGGGGTGGCATCTGCGTCGTGG
>JAKLDZ010000686.1 GCA_022703255.1 Myxococcota bacterium
CCTGGTTCATGTTGATGTTGAACCAGGAGGTCGCCTGATCGCGGAACATCCGAGCGGTCAACTCGAGCATCTGCTGGATGGAGTCGTCGCCTGCACGCAGCACCCGCTCGAAGTCCTCGCACGACGGCTCGAGCCCGTGCGGGAAGATGCGCAACGCTCGGGCCCGCTTGCCCAGCAACACGAACTCGTTGGGAGTCGCCTCCGATTGCTGCTCCCTCACCGGGGCTTGCTCGCGCTCCACCTCTTGCTGCTGCTGCACGCACTTGCCCGTGCCCAACCACAGCTCGAGGACCAGATCCGAGGCCTTCCCCCCCAGCATGGGGAGCAACAACTCCGTGAAACGCGCCACGGGTGAGGCAAGCCCCTTGTGACGTTTGAGCGAGTGCCACTCCCCGACGCCCAGGATTTTCGGGTTCGATCGCAGCACCTCGGCGAACGCCTGCTGCGGTGTGTCGAAGAGCCTGCAACCCAGCTCCGTGCAGGGTGGGTCCGCGGGCTCCGTTCGCGGGACCGCCGGCACACCCTCCACCCGTGCCCCCGGCCCCCCCGGCGTCGTCGCCCCCCCGACAACCGCGTGTCTCCCGCACGATGCGGTCAGCAGCAGAAGAGGCAGCAGCAGTGGCCAACGCGACATCGAGTTCTCCGGAGCAAGCACGCACTAGCACAAGCGCGACGGGGACGACCGTCGGGTTGGAGTTCGGGGGATCGCCGGAGTTCCCTGGGGATTTGCAGCGGGAACCCGGCCGGGCCGCGCGTGACGGCGCGGCGCGGCGGAGGGGGGACCGGGCGCACTCACCGGGGACACCCGAACGATCCGGCGGTATCGGGCTCCTGGGACAGGTCTCACGAAACGGCTACACTGCGCGACAATGCGTTCCAGCCTCCTGCTGCACGTCGCCATCATCTCGATGCTGGGGTGCGACCGATCGTCGTCCCCGTCGCCCCAGGACGCCGCCGCCCCGGCCTCGCCTCCCTCCGCTGTCGCGGCGACCCCCGCAGGAGGCCCGTGCGGTGAAGCCGATGCCCTGCTCGCACAGGCGGAGACCTCGGCGACCGAAGGACGACTCGCGAGGGCCGCGAGGCTGGCCGAGCGCGCTGGGACGCTGTGTCCGCAGACCCGGACGCGATCGCTTGCGCGCCAGCTCGGCTGGTGGTCCGAGCTCGGCGACCCGGATCGCGTCAAGAGTCTCGCTGCGGAGCTCGAGGGCGCGGCGGCTGCCACACAGGCCGAGCGGGATGCGGCGCAGAAAGCCTTGCGCGAGGTCGGGGCCAACGCGCCTCCCGATGCGGTGAGCGACGAGGCCCGCCAGAACGGCGCTGCGAAGACGGCTGAAGGCCACAGAGCCTGCGCCGAGGGACGCTTCGCGGAGTCCAAGACGCACTTCCTGGAGGCGTGGAAGATCGCGGCAGACCCCGTCGCTCTGGTGCGCGCGGCGCTCGCTGCGCGCGAGCAGGGAGACTCCGCGCTTTCCCGCAAGCTCTTTGACCGCGCCTCGATCGCCGCCTCCCGGAGCGCTGGCCCCCTGCGTGTGGACCAGCAACACGCGATGCTCGGCCCCACGCGCGCGGCATGGTCGCGGGACGGCGCGCTCATCGCGTTGGCACACGGGACAGCCATCTCGATCCTCGACGGACAGACCTTCGTGGAGCGGACTCCGCTGCTTCGAGGACACACGCAGAAGATCAACGCCGTGGCCCTGAGCCCCGACGGCCGCACGCTGGCGTCGGCAGCGGCCGACGGAACGATCCGGTTGTGGGACACGTCGACGGGCAAGGCAGGGCGCAAGCTGGAAGCCAACTGGAACACGGTGCACGCGGTTGCCTTCAGCCCGAACGGCAAGCTCCTGGCCTCGGACACCAACCATCTGGTGAGGCTGTGGGATCCGGTCTCCGCACGGGTGCACGAGACCATCAAAGGGCACAAGGACGGGGTCAACGCGATCGCGTTCCGGCCCGACGGCGTGTGGATGGCCGCGGGCGCCTACGACAACGCGATCGGGCTGTGGGAGGGTGCAGGGGGCGGCAAGACGCTGATGTTCAACGGCCATCTCGACACTTCCTTCGGTCCCGAGCAGGCGCATCGCGGGCTCGGCTACCGCTGCGAGGGCACCGTCATCGACGACGAGTGGA
>JAKLDZ010000687.1:0-1867 GCA_022703255.1 Myxococcota bacterium
CCAGCTCGCCTCCTTGTACCCGGGGTAGTGATCGTTGTCGTTGCCGCAGTACGTGCCGTTCGGATTGCCCACCCCCTTGCACGGCAGGTAGCCCTCCGCATCCGGATTCACCCCCGACCCCGGATACGACTGCGTCCGGTACAAATCCCCGAACACCACCCCGATCCCCGCGCCTCCGCCGTACACGAACGACAGCTTCCGGTGCATCCTCGCCGACCACAGAAAGTCCGCTCCGATGCTCACCGTCTTGATCTCGGAACGGATGATCTCGTACGACTCGTTCGGGTCGTCCTTCGCCTTGAACGGCGCGTCCGACATCCCGTAGCTCGCGTACGTCAACCACAAGTCGTACTCGAAGCCGTTGCGCCGCACGGCCAGCTCCGGCCCCACTTGCGGCGACAGCACCGTCTTGCCCCCGTTCGCGCCGAACAGCCCGAACATGAACTGCGGTACCACCGCCATCCGGAAGCGCGCGCCCAACGAGTGATACGTCTTGCCCGGCTCCTGCGCGTATTCCCCGTCCCCCGCGGGCTCCGCTGCCGGTGCCTCCTTCGCCGTCCCACCGCCGCGCACCTTCGGCTCCCCCTCCTCGCCCTTCTCCTCCAGGGCCTTTCCCTCCTCCCCTTTCCCCTCTTCGCTCTTCGCGTCCTTCGACTCAGGCGATGCCACAAGAGCGGCCGAAGCGAGCGTCGCATCCCGCTCACCCTGGGCCATTGCGCCGCTCCTTTCCCCCGTTTGCTGTGCCTCGACCGGTGCTGTCCACCCTCCAACGGCGAGGCACGTGAGCACTAGGGTCGATGCAACGGGAAGACGACGTGCCATGGCAGCAGGCTCCTGTCACGCAATGTGCCAGCGGGGTTCGGGTGTGTGCCAGCCTACACCAAACGGCTGCCGAAGGTGAGCCTGACGTTTCGATACGGAGTGTGCCCGGACGGGCCAGGGGAGGGGACCGGGGAGCTCAGGAGGCGGGCTTGTCGCGCTGCTGCTTCTGGAGCTCTGCGATCTGCTCTTCGAGAGACCGGACCGTCCTGCGCAGGTCCTTGACCTCCTGCTCGGTCGCGAGGTCCATCGCGCGCGCGAAGCGGACCGATTGGTCCTGCGTGAAAGTGATCAGACGACCTGGGACGCTCATGACTCCCATCACCGCGCCCATGACGCGGTCGTCCTGGGCGAGCTTCATCACGCGCGGGTCGCTCATCAGCGCCATCCCATGCTTCAACAGCGTCTTCTTGATGCTCATCGGACTCCCCTCGGAGTGGGTCGGAGGCGGCTCGCCGCTCCCGTTGTGGGGGCTGGCGGGCCGCATATAGCACGCCTCGGCGCCGCTGCGCCGTTGCGAAGTCTTGTCATGTCGTCTCGGATCGTGGAAAGGTGCGCCGCATGAACACCATCCTCCCCCAGGAACAGCTGCGGCGCGCAGCCGAACGCTTCGCCGACTCCCTCGTCGACCTCTTCACCGGCATCCTGAACGACGTTGCCTCGCAGGTCGCCATCGACAAGCTCACCGTCGCGCGTGCTCCGAAAGCCCCCCGCCCGGCCGCGAAGCCCGCCGCGAAGCCCGCTGCAAAGCCCGCTGCAAAGCCCGCCGCGAAGCCCGCAGCCAGACCCGTCCGTCGCTCCGTCGCCCAGCTTCAGGAGACCGGGAAGCGCGTCCTCGACCTGCTCCGTCAGCGCCCCGCCGGCCTGCGCATCGAGCAGATCAACAAGGAACTCGGCACCTCGACGCGCGATCTGATGCGTCCGATCAAGCTCATGCTCGACGACCGGCGCATGAGGAAGACGGGCGATCGCCGCGCGACCGTGTACTTCGCCTCCTGATTCGAAAGCCGCGGCTCACGTCCGCGCGCCGTCCCTTCACGCGCCCCAG
>JAKLDZ010000687.1:1877-2116 GCA_022703255.1 Myxococcota bacterium
TCGCCGCCACCGGGAACTCCTCGACCACTCGGCCGGGCAGATGCCAGTGCCCGGGGTTGTACATCAGCGTCAGCGTGTACCCGAGCAGCTGCCCCCCCTGTCCCGGCTTCGGAGTCTCGTACTGCGCCGTCGGAATCCCTTTGAGCACCGGGCGCGCGTAGTAGGCGCCCGGCGGCGGGAGCTGCCACGACCCCTGCTTCCACACCCACCGCTTCCCTTTCCAGTCCCAGGAGCCGTCG
>JAKLDZ010000688.1 GCA_022703255.1 Myxococcota bacterium
GATCGAGCTCGACGGGCAAGGTCACGCGGGATTTCCCCTGGTGCCGCGCGGCGGCTTGAGCGCGTTGCTGCAGGATTCTGAGACGTTCGTGCTGCGGGCCCACCCGAACGCCGAGGCGTTCGTGGCGCTGCCGACCGCGGGACGCGATGCGATGCCCGCAATGCTGGCGATGTTCGTGGTGCGTGACATCGCTGCGGGATGGGGGCCGGGGACCCCCGGAGAGGACTTGCCGCGCGCGATCGACCGGGCATCCTCGCCCGACGCGATGTGGAAGCGTGCAGCAGAGCTCGGACTGGACCGTGCGCTTCTGGCGGCCATCGACTCGGTTTGCCCTGAGCGAATGCCCGGGGGGCTGGAGCCATGGTGGCTTGCGTCGTGGCGCAAGGCGAGCAGGGCTGCGCCCTCGGTGCGCACGGTCGGGCAGCGACGGGTAAGGCTGTTGGGCACGGCGTGGATGGTGGGAGGGCCCGCAAGCATGGGCGCGATGTTCACCGAAATGGCTTTAACGAAAGCCCTTCGCGTGAGTGCGGACGAGGTCCGTCGCGTGCTTGGGCTCGGGCGGTAGGCAGGCTCCGCCCCCGTCGATTCCATTCGAAATCGCGAGGGCTCGGCGTCTTCCGCCCGGGCAGAAACCTTGGTTTCCCCCCGGAGCCCCGGGGTTCAACCAACGGCCGGTGATCTAGCAGATTTTCACGGTCCGAAACGCCCTTGTCACGCGAACGCTCAAGCCGCTCAATCGGCCTCCCGCTCCCCGCCCTGGCCCCTCGCCTGTTTCTCGCCCCTTCCGCCCCCCTGGGGATACCCTCCCCTCCGGCATGATCCGCAAGGCCGTCGTCCGAACGCTCGAAACCGTGGTCGTCCTGCTGGCGGCCTACGCGTTCTTCGCCCTGCCCGTCGGACGGCGCACGCCCTGGCGTCACCTGGTCGCCATCTTCAGCACCCAGCCTGCCCAGGAGGCTGCCGAAGACGTGAAGGCCACTGGCAAGAAGGTGATCGAGGAGGCGACGCGGCGCTGACGGGGACCTCGCTACTCCGTCTCCTCCACCCACGCCATCTGGATTGCTTCCAGCATCTTCTCGTTCGATCGCTGCGGGTCGTCGTCGAATCCCTCGAGCTCCGTCACCCATCGATGAAGGTCCGTGAACCTCACCTCCAGGGGCTTCACGTCCGGGTACTTCTCGTAGAGCGCGATCGCGATCTCCCGCGTGTCGTTCCAGCGCATCTCAGTGCTCCGCTTCCCAGGCCTTGCGGCTCTCCGGCGTGATCTCCACCTCGATCACGCCCTCTTTCACGACCCGGGCCTGGCACCCGAGCCGCGAGCTTGGACGCACGTCGAACGCCTTGTCGAGCACGTCGTTCTCGTCGTCCTCCAGCTCGCTGAGCAGCTCCGAGCCCTTGAGCACGTAGACGTGACACGTCGAGCAGGCGCACACGCCGCCGCACGCCGATCCCTCGGGCGCGCCGCACTTGTTCGCAGCCTCCAGGATCGTCTTGCCTACGGGTACTTCGACCTCGCGGCCGTCCTTCAGGAAACGCACCGTGGCCATCACTCCTCCACCTTGCCCGTGTGCGCCTCGACTCCCGCCGCCTCGCGCACCGTCGTCTCCACCTCGCCCACGGCCCGGCCCGCGATCGCCTTCGCGATCGCCCGATCCATGCGCCGCCCCGCCCAGTCGTGCGTGAGACGATCGAGCTCCGCGATCCCGGACTCGATCGCCGCCACGCTCGCACCGCGTACCGCGTTCGCCAGCGCCTCGATCGCGGCCTGCACCCGCGGACGCTCCGCCTCCGACAGCAGGTCTCCGTCGGCTTCCATCCCCTGGGTGGTCGCCATGAGGATCCGCTGGGCTTCCACCCGCTGCTCGGCGAGCCTGCGCGCCGCCAGATCCTGCTCGCCGTAGTCGAGCGCATCGAGCAGCATCTGCTCCACCTGCTCGTCGCCCAGGCCGTAGCTCGGCTTGACCTCGATGCTGGCCTCCACGCCACTGCCCTGCTCGCGGGCGCTCACGTGCAGCAGGCCGTCGGCATCCACGGTAAAGGTCACGCGGATGCGCGCTGCACCGGCCGCCATGGGCGGAATGCCGCGCAGCGTGAAGCGCGCCAGGCTGCGGCAA
>JAKLDZ010000689.1 GCA_022703255.1 Myxococcota bacterium
CCAGTCGATGGTTCGCGTGAGTGTGGCGCAAGGCGAGTCCACGAGGTTCCAGGAGAACGTGTGCCTGGGGCACGTGGAGATGGTGGGGCTGCGAGCGGCTGCGCGAGGGGAAGTGAAGATCGCGGTGACGTTCGCGATCGACTCGGACGGGCTGCTCGGCGTGCGTGCGGTGGATCAGGGGACGGGGCGGGAGACGAGCGCGCAGATCAAGCTGGGTGGGGCGGTGCCGGAGGCGGGCGACGTGGCAGCGCTTGCCGAACGGGTGCGTCGGCAGATGACGTGAGCGCACAACATTTGATCTTGCGCGATGCCCGGTGCTGGGGTAGTGATGCGCCTCCACCGGGCGCGTAACTCAGTGGTAGAGTGCCATCTTCACACGGTGGAAGTCGTGGGTTCAAATCCCGCCGCGCCCACAAGTCGATCGGGAGAGGAGACAAGGCCAGCTTCGCGGAAGCTGGCCTTTCTCATTTCGGCTTCTGGCCGTCCGGACAACGGCGCAGACCAGGAACCGGACTCTCGTCGTTGCCTCGTCGGCGCGCGGGTCCCCTCCCCGACTCCCGCGCCGAGCAGCAGCTGCTGAGATAGCTCGCGATCGCGCGCGGCACTCGTGCGCCAGCGCTTGTCGACGTCGAATCCGTGACACGGCGACGCACCGGGTTCGTGACGTCGAAGGCTTGGCGGGGACGGGCAGTTCTGCAAGAGGACCCGTGCGCTGCGCGTTCCGGGGCTGGACGAGAGCGCTGTTCGTGGCATATCGATCGACACAGACCGCTGCCTTTCCCCTGGCCCGAACCTCGAGGAAACCGATGCGACGTCTCCTGTCCGCTGCGCCCCTGCTCGCCATCACGCTGTTGGCTTCGACCGTCGCGGCGAAAGGCGCGTCCGATGCGCACCACGCGCGCGGCACCGCGAACCTCTTCTGGTTCATGCACATCTCCGATCTGCACATCGGCGCGTCGAGCATCGAGGATCCGAAGCAGAAGGCAACGCCCCACACGAAGAAGGCTCTCGAGGAGGTGGTCGGGGTCCTCTCCCCGAGCTTCGTGATGGCGACCGGGGATCTGACCGATGGATCGGCCGGCGTGGTGCCCACGGCGGGGCAGCAGCAGGACGAGTGGGACTTGTATCGGAAGCTGTACGAGGACGCCGGGATGACGGCGGACTTCTACTTCGACGTGCCGGGCAACCACGACGCGTACGGAGAGAGTGGCGGGTTGGGGTACTTCATTGCCAACGCGTTGCAGGGCACGGCGACGGGGAAGACCTACTCCTCCTGGTCAGTCCAGGTTCCGGAGGGCGAGGTTTTGTTCTTCGGACTCAACAGCGCGGGGACGGGGGCTGCGGTATTCACCAACCCGCCTGGGGAGTTCCCCGAAGACACGCTCGAGCACTTCGAAAGCACGCTGAAGGCCCATCCCAGCGCACGCCTCGTCGTCGTGGTCGCGCACCATCCCCTGTCGGGTTCCGCGGGCGCGGATCGGGTGGTGGAGGGGTTCAAGAGCATGGGAGGCGGCTTCTACCTCCACGGCCACGTGCACTCCTACGAGGAGTACCTGGACGGCGAAGGACAGGTCGTCGTCAATCAGATCAACTCCCTGGGCAAGGGAGACACGAACAACGTCGGTGTGGTCGCCTATGATCACAACGCGCTCGTGTATCGAGCCACGGGGATCGAGAAGCCGTGGCCGTTCGTGAGCATCACGGCTCCGGTGGCGGCTCGGCTTCGCGACGGCGACGAGAGCCCGTACAGGTATCCCGTGTGCAAGGATCGCAAGGACAACCCGGTCCGGGCGCTGGTGTTCTCCGACAGTCCGATCACGATCGTATCGGTGAGGGTTGGCGACGGGCCGACGCTCTTGATGAATCGTTCGGAACCCGACTCACCGGTGTTCGTTGCGGACGTGGACACGAGCCAGCTCGAAGCCGGAATGCACGGGCTCAAGGTGGTTGCGAAGACCGCGACCGACGAGGCATCGCAGGAGATCGAGGTCGAGTTCGTGGCGGGCCCGTGCGAGGAGCTTCCGATCGATCCGACGGGCAATGGGGGAGCGGGCGGCGGGGGCGGATCGTCCGGGAGCGCCGGGGCGGCAGGCGCAGCCGGGACGGGT
>JAKLDZ010000069.1 GCA_022703255.1 Myxococcota bacterium
CCGCCAGGCTCAGCGTGGCGACGGCGGCTGCAAGTGCCGCGCTTCGACGTAGTAGCGTTTTTCGTGGGCCTCGCCCATCGAGAAGGTCTTGCGCGGCAGCGGCCCGTCGAGCACCACGCGATACACCAGCTCCGGTCCGCCCTCGTCGGCCGTGCTGCAGCCATAGCCCGCGAGCGTCGCAACGCCCTCGGCGGTGTCCGCGTCATCGACGAAAGGCAGCCCCGGGATCTCCCATGGGGCATCGAGCGTGCCCTGCCCCGCAAGCCCCGCCGGCGCCACCTCCGCAGCCTGCCCGTCGATCAAGAACCGCTTCGCCCGGTCGAGCGCCTCCATCGTGATCAGGTTGCGCACGTTCATCCCCTTTTGAAGCGCGGGGTCGGTGAACCAGCACGCGTGGACGCCGCCGGACGAATACACCTGGGGGTGCACGCCGTCGCTCGCCAGCCCGTAATCGGGCAACGGCTCGAGCATCGTGCCGTAGTCCATCAACGGCACCTGCCGCGCCTGCGCGATCGCGCGAATCACGGCGTTCATCTCGGGCACCAGCGCGTCCGCTGTGGCGCTGTCCCCCCGCGGAGGGATCGTGCTCATGAGCGGCACCGCTCCCCGCGCAAGCACCGCGTCGATGTCGGCCATCAGGTTGCGCTCGAACGGGTGCACCCCCGTCTCGTAGGTGTCGTTGGTGCCGAACATGATGACCGCGAAGGCGGGCTGAATCGCGCCGAACTCCTGATCGAGCGGTGTGGGAGACCCGGTGAGCAGTGCCTTGGCAGACCAGCCGACGACCGCGGCGAGGGTGGTCCTGTTGAACGAGGTGTGGCTCGCGTCCACGAGCTGCTCGGAGAACCATGCGCGCGACGGTTCGAGCGCGCCGTAGGCCGCCCAGTCGACGTCGCTTCCCGCGAAGCAGCCCAGGAAGTTGGAGTTGACGGTGATCGAGTCGCCCAGCTTGGCGAACACGTTCTTGCGACCGGAGGATGCATCGAGGACGGCGCGCAGGCGTGCGACGACGAAGGGGCTCATGGGGGAGTGGCGCGCCACGGGATAGCGCGTGCGCGAAGGCGCGGGCTCGGCGGCATCGGGCGAGGTGTCCGGGGAGACGTCGGGCGCGGCATCGTCCGGCGCCGCCGAATCAGGCTTCCATCCCGCTTCCGTGGAGGCATCGCCGGAAAGGGAGGCGTCCTCCGAAAGCGAGGCCTCCTGGCCGTCCAGTCCTGCATCCTCCACCCCGCTCCAGTCGATGCCGTCATCGTCGCCGGAGCATCCCGCCAGGGCCACCAACACCAAGAGCACGAGCCGCGCCGCGCGCGGATGAGTCGCGTACGCCATTGCGCTCAGGGTACAGGTTCGGATGGTTTCCTGGTAGCCTGATGCCTCTTTCTGCGGAGACCCGAAATGCATCATCGATCATCCTTCCTGGCGATTGCTTCCTCTCTGGTGTTTGCGCTTTCGTGTGCGGCGAACGACGGTGACACGGCGGGCCCGGTGTCTTCGGGCACCGGAGGCAAGTCGGGGGCCGGCGGAGCGAACCAGGGGGGCGCGGCCGGAAAGGCGGGCGGAACGCAGCAGGGGGGCGCGGCCGGAGAGGCGGGCTCGAGCGGTGCGGCAGGGGACGCAGGCTCGAGCGGCGCTGCTGGGGACGCGGGCTCGAGCGGTGCGGCAGGGGACGCGGGCTCGAGCGGCGCAGCCGGGGATGCGGGCGCGAGCGGTGCGGCAGGGGATGCCGGCGTTGGCGGGGCAGCCGACGCGGGACCGGACGTCGCGCCCGACGCGCCCTTCCCGTGCAACAGCGACGAGTGCTACATCGCGAGCTCGTGCGTCGCGGCCGGGACGCCGCACCCGTCGGACCCTTGTCAGGCGTGCCTGCCCACGAAGAACCTCACGGCGTGGACGAAGGACGACGCGAACACGACGTGTGACGGCAAGCCCTTCTGGACCGGTGTGACCCACGCGATCGGCAAGACTCCCTACGGGCACTCGACGGCGATCTCCTGCCACAACTGCTACACGTCGGAGTTCTCCTCGACGCTCACGAAGATCCACGATGCGCAGACGAACGGTGCGGACCTGATCGAGCTCGACCTCAAGGAGCAGGGCGGGACGGTCTACGTGCAGCACGACGACAACGGGTACGTCGGCGGTCCGAAGCTCTCGGACGTGCTCGCGGATCCTCCGCTCAAGGCCGGCGATCAGATGCTCTTCATGGAGTTCAAGGAGACCGCCGCGAGCGATGCGAACGTCGGGCAGGTGCTGGACGCGTTGGTGGCCAACGGTTACGGCACGGCGGGGCGCCCGGTGGTGCTGCGCGCGTTCGACGCGGTCTCGCAGAACCTGTTGATCGCGCGGCGTCTGCTGGCGACCGCGAAGTACGCGTCGCTTCGCCCCAACGTTCGCCTGATGGTGCTGTTCTCGAAGGCGGACGGCAACGACATCGCGGCGTTGCAGACGAAGGTCCGGCAGGCGCGCGAGAAGGGCTACCACGGCGTGGAGTTCGAGTACCAGACCCCGAACCTCTTCGGTGCGCTGGTCTACGCGCGCAGCCTCGATCTCGGGATCAACGTGTGGACCGTCCCGTCGTTGATGGGAGAGGTCTTCATCGCGAACCTGCGCGACGAGGTCGACGCGATCACGGTGGACTACTCGCTGGCGAAGTCCCGCGCGGTCGTGACGGCGAACAACGGCCTTTTCTACATGAACGTGTGGAACCAGGGGGGGACTTCGGGGAAGGTGAAGTGGTATCGGGGCAACACGACCGCCTACGACGCGCTCGTGGGCGGAGCCGGACAGCCCACCCTCGAGACGCTGCCGGTGGGGCAGGATCGATTCGGGACGAGCCTGGTGTTCGCGGCGGCGCAGAAGCAGTCCATCCCGCTGTACGACGCGGACAACGATCCGACGACCGGGTACTTCGTGGCGGCGGTGGTCAATTTCGACCAGACGATCCCCGCGGACGGAGACACTTCGGTGCTGCTCGGCAAGGCCGACTCCGGATCGTTCTCGCTCGAGCTGTTCAACCCCGCGGGCAACGGCGACACCGATGCGGTGCTGCGCTTCGGAGTGCACGTGACCGACTCGTACCGCTACGCCACCTACCCGGCGGGACAGCTCAATGGCACGCAGTCGTACTTCGTCACCGCTGCGTTCGACGGCGAGGGCGGAACGTGGCTGTGGGTGAACAACGACTCGAGCGCATCGACGTCGGCAGCCGCGGTGACCGGGGGCGCAACGCAGAACGACAGCACGATGCTGCTCGGTGCCGACCCCCAGGGCACCGCGACACCGCGGTTCTTCTTCTCGGGCAGGATCCAGATGGCGCTCGTTCAGAAGTGGGCCAACCACTGACAAGCCGTCGAACCTTCGCGGCTTCGCCCCTCCTCTCCCAGTCACCGCCTCGATTCGACAACCTCCCATGAGCGGGAGCAACCGGGCAGCCCTCGGGTTGCGGCCGCGCCCGAATCCGTCGCGGAACCGACCGATTCCCGCCCATCGCCGCGACCATGGCCTCGCCGCTCGGTTCTCGGCTACCATCGTTGCATGACACGTTGGACCGGGCGCGCGTGGGTGGTCGGATCGGTGTTGGTGCTCGCGGGGTGCTCGGGCATCCTGGGCTTCGACGAGGTGACCTTCGATGACGCCGGGACCGCGGGAGGCGGCGAGGGAGGAGAAGCGGGCGCCGGGGGGACCAACGAGGGAGGAGCCGCGGGGGAATCGAGCTCAGGCGGCTCCGCGGGATCGACGAGCGCGGGCGGAGGTGCCGGGGCGACGGGCACGGGAGGTGCCTCGGGCGCAGCGGGGGGCGGGTGTGAGCCGACGACGTGTGCAGCGCAGGGAGCGGAGTGTGGAGAGCTGGACGACGGCTGCGGCAACAAGCTGAGCTGCGGGACGTGCAGCCAGGCGGGGGCCGCATGTCAGGGGAACAAGTGCGAGTGCACTCCGAAGACGTGCGAGTCGCTCGGCTGGACGTGCGGTTCGGGCAGCGACGGGTGCGGGGGCACGTTGAGCTGCGGCACGTGCACGAGCGGCGAGGTGTGTGGGGGAGACGGGACACCGCACAAGTGCGGGCAGCCGACGGGGCACCACGAGACGAAGACGCTGGACGGCGCCACGGGCGGCGAGACCGACGGGTTGATCCCGGTGTGCTGCGTGCCGAGCACGGAAGAGAAGGCGCTGATCATGGAGGTGTTCACGCTGCTCAACCAGCACAGGGCCTCGAAGGGCGTGGCGGCGCTGACGTACGACGACAAGCTCGAGTCGGCGATCGAGGGGCACTGTCATCACATGGCTGCGCACGACTTTTTCGATCACAAAGCACCGGAGAGCTCGGTGAGCTCGCCGTGGACCCGGGCGGGCCTGTGCGGCACGAGCGCTTCCGGCGAAAACATCGCCGCAGGACAGTCGTCGCCCTCTTCCGTGATGCAGAGCTGGATCAACAGCCCCGGGCACAACGCCAACATGCTGAACGCAGGCTTCACGCGCGTCGGCATCGGCTACTACGCCGGAGGCAGTTGGGGCTCGTATTGGGGGCAGATCTTCGACTGACCCTCAGCCCCGTCCGATGAACCGGAGCATCGCGTCGAGCAACGTGAACGGGCTCGGCGGGCATCCCGGCACCCACAGGTCCACGGGCACGACCGCGGCCGCGCCACCTTCGACCTCGTCGTGCCCAGCGTAGGGGCCGCCGCCGATCGCACACGCACCGCACGCGATGACGAACTTCGGATCCGGCGTCGCGTCGTACGTCTTGCGCAGCGCGAGCGCCATGTTCTTCGACACGGGGCCCGTGACGACCAGCGCGTCGGCGTGGCGAGGTGAGGCGACGAACTCGATGCCGAACCTGCCCATGTCGAACGCGAGGGTACCGAGGACGTTGGCGTCGGCTTCGCACGCATTGCAGCCGGCGGCGCTGACCTGACGGAGGCGGAAGGACCGGCTGCAGAGCGCGGCGGCGGCAGGACGGAGCACGGAGGGGACGTCGGTTGCAGCCTTGCCGCGCAACACCAGCGCATCGCGTTCGAGAGAGGCGAGGCGGTGCTGGCGGGAGAAGGCGATGGAGGAGGAGGGGCAGGCCTTGGCGCAGTCGCCGCAGAACAGGCACTTGCCCAGGTCGAGCACGGGACCTTCGGGGCTCCCTTTCACGGCTGCGGTGGGGCAGACCCTGGCGCACGCATCGCACGACTCCGCGCAGGGGCTCTGGGACAGCTCCGGTCTTCCGCGGAATCGATCGGGGAGGGCGGGGTCGCGCTCCGGGAAGTCTCCGGTCCGGTATCCCTGTCCGACTCTCGCCAACAACTCTCTCAGCATGGTGACTCCCCTCCCCTCACAGGTCGTGCCCGCAATACGACAGGTTGAAGCTCTTGTTGCACAGAGGGAACTCCGAGATCGGGTTGTTGCGCAGGGCCATGGCCAGCCCGATCCAGTTGTGAAACGAGGGATCCACGACCTTGTAGGAGGCGATCCGTCCCGCGGCGTCGGTGCGCGCCACGTGGCAGATGGCGCCGCGCCACCCTTCGACGAGGCTGACGACCATGCTGTTCGCCTCGCAGGGACCCACCGGTTCCAGGTGCGCTCCCTTCGCCAGCTCCTTGAGCTGCTTGCGTATGAAAGCCGCGGAACGTTCGATCTCGAGCCAACGCACGTAGGCGCGCGCGAACACGTCGCACGTGTCCCACGTGGACACGTTGATCTGCGAGAAGCGGTAGACGCCCGAGGGGTACTGCTCACGGACGTCGGTCTCGATGGCGCAGGCTCGCGCCGCGGGGCCGACGAGCCCCAGGGACAGGGCGGAATCCCTGTGAACGACGCCCATGCCCTCGAAGCGGGCCATGACCGAAGGCGTGTTCCAGAGCAGATTGGCGGCCTGGGTGACGTCCTTCATGACGGCGTCCAGACGCCGCAGCAGCTCGGCGGACATCGCGTCGTCGAGGTCCCATGCGGAGCCGCCTGGTCGGATCCAGGAGCGGCCGAAGCGGCTGCCGCAGACCCATCCGGTCATGTTCAGGATGTCGCCCCGAAGGCGTCCGCAGAACGACGCGGTGGGGAGGTACGCGACGTCGCCGGCGAGCGCGCCGAGGTCGCCGACGTGGTTGGCCATGCGCTCGAGCTCGAGAGCGATTCCGCGCAGGGACTGTCCGCGAGGCGGAGCTTCGACTCCTGCGAGGGCTTCGACGGCTTCGCAGTACGCGGTGGTGTGGCCCACGGTCGTGTCGCCGGCGAGGGTTTCGGCCAGCGCGATGCTCTTGGGACCGGGGGCTCCGACGAGGGCGCGCTCCACTCCGCGGTGCTGGTAGCCGAGGGAGATCTCGAGCAGGAACACGGTCTCCCCGTGGCACTGGAAGCGGAAGTGGCCCGGCTCGATCACGCCCGCGTGCACGGGCCCCACCGCGACCTCGTGGACCTCGTCGCCGTGAACCTGGAAGAAGTCCGCGTCGCCGACGACGATCCCCTCGGGCTTGCGTCCCCAGGCATCGTGTCCGGGACGTCGGCTCGCGTGGAATCGGATCGGTTTGAGCCACGGGTGGCCTTCGGGCACGATCGCCCAGACTTCGGCGATCTCGCGCTCGAACCAGTGGGCCGAGGGGCAGTCGGGCGTGAGCGAGGGATACCGATCCCCGACCTCGGTGGAGGCCATCTTCAGGGACCCCTGCATGGGATCGCCGACGCATGCGCGCAGCAGGTTCCGCTCTCCGTCGCGTTCGCCGTACAGCGCAAACAGCGAGCCGCCGTCGCCCACGGAGCCGAGCACGAAGTCGCGGAAGGCCTCGAAGGGGAGGACGGGCACGTCGGCGACGGCGAACCGTTCGCCGTTGGTGAAGGAGCAGACTCCGGGCGCGTCCATCAGAATCCTCCAAAGGTGGCGGCGGCATCGTGGATGGCGCGGCTCACGCGCTCGGGAAGGTACAGACCGAGAGCGAGCGACAGCGTACCGAGGACGGCGGCGGGCAGGGCAGCGCGCCACGATTCGCGAGGAGCGGACTCGGCTCCGGGGGCACGCCCCTGGGCCATCGGAAGGATGGAGGAGGCCATGCCGATGAAGACCGCGGCGAGCAGCACGAGGAACGCAGCGGCGACGAAGAAGCGGCCTTGATCGACCGCGGCCTTGAGGATGATGAGCTCGCTGAAGAAGGTACCGAACGGGGGCATGCCGGAGACGGCGAGCAATCCAGCCATCCAGAGCACGCCGGTGAAGGGGCGCTCGGAGAGGATGCCCTTGATCTGCGAGGAGCGCTTGGTGGCGTAAGCGGCGAGAATGTTGCCGGCGGTGAGGAAGAGCATTCCCTTGACGAGGGAGTGGTTGACGGCGTGGAGCATGGAGCCGGCGACGCCGGCGCCTCCCAGGCCGATGCCGATGGCGAGGATGCCCATGTGCTCGACGCTGGAGTAGGCGAGCATGCGTTTGTAGTCGGCCTGGCCCACGACGAAGACCGCGGCGGTGGCCATGGAGACCAGGCCGAGCACGAGCATCAGATCGCGGCTGAAGTCCCCCGCACCGGCGGCGTGAGCCACCTGCGTCACGCGGAGGATCGCGAGGAACGCGCAGTTGAGCACCGCGCCCGACAGCAGGGCGGAGACCACCGCCGGCGCTTCGCTGTGCGCGTCGGGCAGCCAGGTGTGCAGCGGCGCCAGCCCCATCTTGGTGCCGTATCCGACCACGAAGAAGATCATCGCGGCCTTGACCCACGCCGGGTGCAGAGATGCTCCAGCGTCGATCAGCCCCGCGACCGTCATGGCGGGCTGCGCGCCGATCTTTCCGCTCGCCGCGATGGCGAGGAAGAAGTTGCCGAGCAGTGCGAGCGCGATCCCGACGGAGCACACGACGAGGTACTTCCAGGTCGCTTCGAGGGATCGGCCATCGCGGTGGAAGTACACGAGCGGTGCGCTTGCAAGCGTGGTCGCCTCGACGGCGACCCACAGCAGGCCGAGGTGCTGGCACATCGTCACCAGCGACATCGTGGTGAGGAACAGCAGCAGGCAGCCCGTGAAGACCGCTTCGGGGACGCGGGACAGGACCCATCCGCTGGAGGTGGCGGCCGCGTCGTGCTGGCCCTCTTCGGCGCGCAAGTAGCCGACGGTCTGCACGGCGGAGGCGAGGAACAGGACGCTCGTGACGCTGAGGAACAGGCGCCCCGGGGCGTCGAGATCAAGCCAGCCGAACAGGGCGGCCGGAGGAGCGGCGAACCAGGTGGAGGCGACCAGGAGCGTGTGCGCGATCGCCGCGGCGAGCAGCAGGTTGCGGCGCACGCGGTGCGCCCGCACCACGAACGCGGCCACCCCGGCGAGCAATGGAACCACAACGATCAGGGGCAGCATGGCGTTCAATCCTTGAGGACCGCGAGCCGGTCGGCGTCGATGTGATCGAACTCGCGGCTGATGTGGAAGATGGCGATGCCCATCACGAACAGCGCGCCGAAGACGTCGAGCAGCACGCCGAGCTCGACGAGCATGGGCTGGCCGTGGACGAGCATGACGCCGAAGGCGAAGATGCCGTTTTCGAGGACGAGGTACCCGAGGGCCTGGTTGATGGCCTTGCGACGGCTGATCGTGAGGAAGAGACCGACCAGGCCGCAGAACAAGGCGACGGGCAGGGCCAGGGGGGACGGCGGAGGATGCGGCAGCGGCAGCCGGATGGATAGCCAGGCCGACAGCAGCAGCGCCAGCGCGCCGAACAGCAGCGACGAGCCGAATCCCACGTAGGGCTCGACCTCCCTGCGGACATTGGCCTGCTTCTGCGCACGCATCAGCAGCCAGGGAAACGCCATCCCGCGCAGGGCGATGCCCACGGCGACGAAGAAGACCGTGGACGGCGCGGTGAGAACGCCGAGCTCGAACAAGGGCAGCAGCCCGAGCGCGACTCCCTGGAAGGCGAGCAGCTTGATGCAGTGGCGCACCCGGCTGGAGCCGAGCAGGTTCAGGCAGGTCAGCACGACCACGATCAGGGCAGCATCGAGTCCGGCTTGCATCGTCTACCTTCCGTGGAGGACCAGGGCCAGGACCGACAGGACGCTGGCGGAGATGAGGAGCAGGGGGAGTCGGGTGAGGCGCAGGCGGGCCATGGTGGACTCGACGACGCCGACGAGGATGCCGACGACGAACACGCCGCCGACGGTCGCGGCGCCGTCGATCCACGGATTCGACGTGCGCACGGGCACGGCGATCCCGACGATGAGCAGGGCGAACAGCCAGGTCTTGAGCGCAGCGCCGTACTGGATGAAGGCCAGATCGGGACCACCGTGATCGAGCACCATGACCTCGTGGATCATCGTCAGCTCCAGGTGGGTATTCGGATCGTCGAAGGGCACGCGGGAGTTCTCGGCGAGCATGACGATTCCGAAGCTGCCGGCGACGAGGGCGAAGATGGGCGTCATGGAGGCCCAGCCTTCCGCGGAGACACCGCCGAAGATTCCGGACAGGGAGGGATCGCCGCCGACGGCGCGTGCGAGGGCCATGATGGACAGCACGACGGCGGGCTCGGCGAGGGCGGAGAACTGGACCTCGCGGCTGGCGCCCATGCCCTCGAAGGCAGAGCCGGTGTCGAGGGCCCCCTGCACCGTGAAGAACCGCGCCAACCCGAGCAGGTAGGCCACGAGGATCCCGTCCCATGCGAAGGAGACGACGGCGGGGACGCCACCGTGCGGGACCATGAGAAGCGCGGTGGCGACGGCGGCGAGGGAGACGATCGGGCCGGTGCGCACGAGCCAGGTGCTGGCATCGCTGTACACGGTGCCTTTGCGCAGCAGCTTGCCGATGTCGTAGTAGGGCTGCAGCAGCGGCCTGCCGCTGCGTCCCGCGAACATGGCCTTCACCCGATTGACCACGCCGATCAGCATCGGCGCGAGCAGCAGGGAGAGCAGAGCGAAGAGAAAAGTCGCGGCGTGCACGGTCAATCCAGCTTCCAGAGCAAGAGGGCGACGAGGGTGGCGACGACGTACAGCACGTAGAGCTGCACCTTTCCGTGCTGGATCCAGTGCAGTCGATCCATCAGGCGCGCGGCGCGTTGGAACAGGCCGGCAAACACGCTCTCCTTCCACGGATCGCGTGCGAGCGAGTGGTAATCACCCCGGGTGGGGAACAGCCCGGTCGGACGATGCACCTCGTCGCGTGCGCGCACCAACTGGCCGAGGACGTCGATCAGCGGCTGCGCGAACGACGACGCGGTGTACTGCATGCGCGCGGTCGGGAGCGCGTAGCCGCAGTCCCAGGTGGGGCCGCGCCGCACGGTCTGGCCGCGAAGCAGCATCGCGCGGGCGAGCCACAACGCGCTGAACAGGGCCACGGCGATGCCGGAGACGAGCACGACCTTGACGAGCACGGCGGAGGACGCTTCCACCTCTTGCAGGGTCCAGCCGTGAGACAGGCCGGTCATCGACTCGAGCAGGGGGGACATGGACTGAAGCACCCAGGGGCCGAGGGCGCCGACGCCGATGCAGCACAGCGCGAGCAACGCCATGGCGGACTTCATCGGCCAGCCGGGGTCGTGGGCGTGATCGCACTTGGGTGTGCGCGCCATGCCGAGGAACACGATCCCGAAGGCCTTGGCGAAGCAGGCCGCGGCAAGACCGCCGATGAGGGCGAGACCGGCGGCGACCGCTGCGAGCACGCCGGCGTGCACCAGGGGAGCGCGAGCTCCGGACTGCAGGGCGCCGCTGAAGATGAGGAACTCGCTGACGAAGCCGTTGAGGGGCGGAAGCCCGACGATGGCGACGGCGCCGACGAGGAACGCGGCCGCGGTGAAGGGCATTTTCTTGAGCAGGCCGCCAAGGGATTCGAGGTTGCGGGTGCCGGTGGCGTGGAGCACGGCGCCGGCCGAGAGGAACAGGAGCGACTTGAACAGCGCGTGGTTGACCACGTGCAGCAGGCCGCCGGCGAAGCCGAGGACGGCGAGCAGGGGCTGACCGGTGGCGACGCCGATCACGCCTGCGCCGAGGCCCAGGGCGATGATGCCGACGTTCTCGACGCTGTGATACGCGAGCAGCCGCTTGAGGTCGTGCTGCTCGAGGGCGAACATGACGCCGACCACACCGGAAGACAGGCCCACGCCGACCAGCACGTAGCCCCACCACGCCTGCATCGGACCGAGCAGCAGCAGCGTCCGCACCAGGCCGTAGATCCCCATCTTGATCATTACGCCGGACATCAGCGCGGAGACGTGGCTCGGGGCCGCGGGGTGCGCCTCGGGGAGCCAGACATGCACGGGCAGGAAGCCGGCCTTGGTGCCGAAGCCGATCAAGGCCAGCACGAACGCGACGCCTGCGTCGGCCCCGCTCGCTCGCAACGAAGCGAAGTCGAGGTTCGTACCGCGGTTGGACAGCAGCAGGAACAGGACGAGCAGGAACGCCGTACCGAGGTGGGATGCGACGAGATAGAGCCACCCGGCGCGCTGCACCTCTTCGCGATCGTGCTCGAAGCCGACGAGGAAGAACGACGCGATGGTCATCACTTCCCAGGCCACGAGGAACAGCACGCCGTCGCGAGCAACCACCAGCATCACCATGCTGGAGACCAGCACGTTGAAGAAGAACCACGACACGCCCGTGGCGCGCTCGCGGTACGCTCGCATGTACTCCGCGCCGTAGACCGCGGCCGCGAGGCTCACGATCCAGATGGGGATCAGGAAGAAGGCGGACAGGGGATCGACGCCGACCGAGAAGGAGCCGTAGGGGATGCTCCAGGAGACGCAGAGGGCGGCGGACTCCGATCCGGTGAGGATGCGTGCGAGCGCGGCAGCGCCGAGGGCGACGCTCACGACGCAGGCGCCGGCGCCGAGCGCGTGAGAAAGGAAGGCGCGTCGCGATGCGAGCATCGCTGCGAAGCCCCCCAAAAGGCTCACCACGAGGGCGGCAAGGAGCGTGTGCATGGTCTCTCTTCAGGGATGGGAAGCGGTACGAGGCAGAGCGGTCTCGGCGGCCCGCGCCGCCTTCAGGATCTCGTCTGCGGACAAGGGACGTCGGACCGCCTCGCGGAACTCCGGGCTCCGCAGCGCCGACGCGATCAGCGACAACAGGTGCAGATGCGCTCGCACCGTCGGACTCACCACAACGAAGATCGTCGACACAGGACGACCGTCGATCGCCCCGAACTCGACCGCCTCGTCGAGCAGGCACAGGGAGATCGACGCGGTCGGCACGCGCATCACGATGGGGCTGCGCGCGTGGGGAATGGCGATGCCGTCGCCGACCCCGGTCGAGCCCATCGCCTCGCGGGCCAGCAGGACCTCCAGGAGCTGCGCCCGCTCGGAGTCCTTGCGCAACGGGAGGCGAGCGACGATCTCGCGCAGCACGGAGAGCTTGTCGGCTCCGCGCAGGCCGGCGTGGATCCCCCCGGCCTCCAGCGCCTGCGAGAGCGACGGCAGCCCGGCGCCGCGGGTCTTCGGATCCTCGAGGAGATCGGCGGGGAGTGCGATGCGCTCGGTGGTCGCCCACTCGACGATCTCTGCGCGATGGAATCGGAGCTGATCGTCGACGCGATGAGCTGGGAAGCCGCGTTCGGAGATCCACTTGCGGATCGAGCTCTCCGGGACGCGCAGCAGCGTGGCGACGTCCTGGACCGTGAGATTCATGTCACCTCCAAGAGTCCGAGGTGACGGGCCTGTAGTCCTGTTGGTCGGAGTCTGTCAACCCGCGGGTGCGGTCTCGTGGGGGGAGATCGCGAACGGAACGGCTCAGCCGCGGGTGAGCACGTACATCGCGACGAAGTGCAGGATGGCAGCGGTGAGCACGAACAGGTGCCAGATCTCGTGGAAGCCGAAGCGGCCGGGCCAGGGGTTCGGGCGCTTGAGCCCGTAGATGACGGCACCGAAGGTGTAGGTGAGCCCGCCGGCTGCGAGCAGCGCCAGCACGGGGGTGGACAGGCCGCGGTAGAACGCACCTGCCTGCAACATCCCCATCCATCCCATCGCCAGGTACACGCCCGTGTACAGCCACCGCGGGGCTCCCAGCCAGAACACGCGCATCGCGATCCCGCAGACCGCGAACCCCCATACCGCCGCGAGCATCCACACCCGGCTCGCCCCCTGCAACGCAAACCACGTCGTAGGCGTGTACGTGCCCGCAATCAGCAGGAAGATCGCGCAGTGGTCGAAACGACGCAGCAGCTTGTCCAGGGACTCGGAGCCTCGCACGAGGTGGTACGTGGCGGACGCGGAGAACAGTGCGACCAGGCTGATGCCGTAGACGACGGCGACGGCGGTGGCGCCGCGCGTGTCCCGCGAGGTCATGGCGAGCACAATTGTGCCGACCAGCGCGAGCAGGGCGCCGACGGCGTGCGACAGGCCGCTGAATGGGTCCTTGAACCTGCCAACGCGCGCGCCGGAATCGAGGAGCTGCGGATCGAGTGTGGTCACCCCTGAACCCTAGGCCTGTGTGGCTCCGTTCCTCCAGACGCCGGAGGACGCATTTACAGTTCTTTGACGAGGCGCGTCATCCACGGGGAGCGCGGGTTTCGGGACGCTCCAGGCGGTGCGCGCCCGCCGAGGCGCGTTGCGTCAGAAGCCTACACCGAGCGTGGCGCCGACCACGACCCACCCTTTGACGTCCGGAGCCCCTTCCCCTCGAACCGCAGGAAGAACGCCCATGACGTTGACCCCGGCGCGCGAGTCAGTCCCTTCGATCGGCAGCCGGTATTCGAGCGCGGCACGCACGACCCCCAGCCCCAGCGAGGCTCCTCCGCTCGTGCGATTGCCTTGATCGTCGACCCGATAGGTTCGCGCGAAGCCCCCACCTGCGCCGAGCACGGGCCGCCACGCGCTCTGTCGCCCGAAGTCGAGGGTCAGCTCGCCGGTGTATTGCGCAAGGCCGTCGTCGGAGCCCACCCGAGCCCACAGCGCGGTCGCGCGGAACCCGGCAGGACCTCGGCCGATGTCGATGGCCGTCATCATACCCGGCGTAATCTCCTCGGTGACGACGCGTCCGGCGGCCCCGATGTGGACGCGGAACGGCGACAGGGAGCGGCGGGCCCAGGAGCGCTCCTCGCACCAGCAGTCCGACGGCGCTGGACGGGGCGGATCCTGCTCGTCATAGGCGCGGTAGCCCCGCTGGCCTCGGTCGGGGGGCTGGGCGTAGGGCTGGGCGATGGCCGAGCCGGACCAGGCAAGCAAGGTGAGGGCGCAGAGCATCGATCCTGGGCGCATGGCGTTCTCCTTGCCAACAGAACGCTGCACGTCTCCGGTTCTTACGCTAGGATGCCCCGAACATGGTTCGTCTCATCCGCCGCGCGTTCCCGCTCCTGATGGGTCTGGGTCTCGGCCTCGGGGTGTGGAGCGGGCAGGCCCGCGACGCGGTCGGACAGACCGCGCACGCAACCGCCTCGCCGGCCGCCAAGGCGGAGGCCAAGGCTCGTTTCACCAAGGCCAAGGCGCTGTACAAGCAGGGCAAGTACCGGGCGGCCGTGGAAGAGCTCGAGGCCGCGCGTGCGCTCGATCCCGAAGGCGTGGACCTCGTCTACAACCTCGCCGTCGTCCACGAGAAGATGGCCGAAATCGACAAGGCGATCGAGTACTACAAGCTCTTCGTGACGATGGTCGAGGACCCGGCCGAGAAGGAACGCGTAAGCGGTATCGTGCAGCGTCTCGAAGGGGCCCGAACCGAAATCGCGCCCGTGCCGAGTACTTCGGCAACCGAACCATCTCCTCCTCCGCCCCCGGACGAGTCCGCCTCGCCGCCCCCCGCACCGCCCCCGCCGCCGCCGGGCAAGGGGCGCTTCGACGGGTGGGTGGTGACGACGGGGCTGTTGGCCGGGGCCGGGCTTGCCACGGGGGTGGTGCTCGGCGTGAAGGCGAACGGCGAGAAGATCGGTGGGACGCCCGTGACCAACGAGGCGACCTCGTACGAGAACCTCCAGGACCGCAACGATCGCGCGAAGAAGCTCGCGCTCTTTGCCGACGTCGGGTTTGGCGTGGCCGTGGTCGGGGCGGTGACCTGTGCGCTGCTCTACTTCACCCGCGATGCGGCCCCGTCGGAAGAGGCGCCCAAGCCACCGACCGAGGCCGGCAAGGGCGCGCGTACGCACGCGGCGCGTCCCCTCACGTGGACGCCTTCGGTTTCGCTGCTCCCGGGCGGCGGTGCGATGGCCGGGATCGGAGGCGGATTCTGATGAGCGCGCGTCGTTGGGCTCCGTGGTGGGTGGCGCTGCTCGGAGGAGTCACCGCTTGTTCGCTCATGGTCGGCGAGGCCGACCTCGCGTCGGTCCAGTGCATGCAGGAAGGCGTGGTAGGACCGCCGGCGTGCAAGGACGGGCAGGCGTGTCTGGCCGGGCGTTGTCAGCAATGCTCGGCGGTGGAAGCGTGCGGCGACAACCTGGACAACGACTGCAACGGCAAGCCCGACGACGGCTGCAGCGCCGCCGGTTCCGGAGGGAGCGCGGGGCAGGCTGGAGCGGAGCAGGGCGGTTCTGCGGGGATGGATGCATCGCCCGATCAGAGCGTGGGTGGAAGCTCCGGGCACGCTGGAGAGGGGGGCGGTGCCGGGCAGGGGGGAGCGGCCGGGCAAGGCGGCGAGGCGGGGGCCTCGGGGGGAGGCACGGGGGGAGGCGCGGCAGGCGAGGGCGGTGGCGCCGGCGGAAGTGCGGGAGGACAGGCGGGGACGGGAGGCCAACCTCCGTTGTCTGCGATGGGCGAGTCGTGCCAGGCCACGTCGGAATGTGCGGCAGGGTTGTTCTGTGCTCCGGATGGCGTGCTCAAGAACACCTGCACACGTGCGTGCTGCACCTCGGCCGACTGCAACAAGGACTTCGTCTGCATCGGGACCTTCGGCGGCGGGGCCTGCGCGTTCCGCACAATCGTGAGCTCCGAGCCGCTCGGGCTGGGCCCGGCAGGAGCGACCTGCAAGCTGCCGAGCGACTGCAGATCCGGAAGGTGCGTCGGCGAGCGGTGCAATGACACGTGCTGCGTCCAGAGCGACTGTGCTTCGGGCACGAACTGCGCGGTGCGCGATGACGACACGTCCATCTGGGAGTGCCAGGCATTTGACAGCGATCACACCGAGAGCACTGGCTCGCCGTGCACGGGCGGCTATCAGTGCAAGTCGAACCTGTGTCTCATCACGTGCCTCGCCCCGTGCAGCAACGATGATGACTGCATGGTCTACTGCAGCTATCACTCCATACTCGGAGCCCGGGCGTGCTCACTGACGGCGGAGGAGTCGCCGTCGCTGTGCGGCACAAACGCCGACTGTGGCGGGCAGCTCTGCACCCCCTCCTCAAACAACCGCTTGCATTGCCCGTAGCCGTCGTCGGATGATCGGCCCGGTGTCGCCGCGTTCGTCTTTTGCCAGCATCCCCTCCGGAGTCCACACGACGGGACCGACGTCGGCGGCGACCGTGCGCATTTGTCCCGAGTGCCAGACGGTGTTCCAGCCCGCGGCGCCGGGGGCTCCGCCGATCGAGCGGTGCCAGCGCGACGCCGCGGTGCTCGTGCTGCAGCATGAGTGGGAAGCATCGGGTCACGATCCGATGCTCGGGCGCACGGTCGCGGGGCGCTTCACGGTCGTGGCGAGCCTCGGGGCCGGTGCCATGGGCGCGGTCTACAAGGCCTACCAGGACACCGTGGGGCGCTGGGTCGCGCTCAAGATCATGCGCTACGACCGGGCAGGCGACGCGGAGGCGCGCGCGCGGTTCGAGCGGGAGGCGCGGAGCACCTCGGCGCTCACCTCGCCGCACACGGTGACGGTGTACGACTTCGGGCAGGCGCAGGACGGCTCGGTGTTCCTGGCGATGGAGCTGCTCGACGGCGAGTCGCTCGGCGCGCGCCTGCGTCGGGTGCAGCGGCTGCCGCTTCACGAGGCGATCCGGGTGGCCCGCGAGGCGTTGCTGTCCCTCGCCGAGGCCCACGACAAGGGGATCATCCACCGGGATCTGAAGCCCGACAACCTGTTCCTGGCGCGCGCGCCCGACGTATCCGGCGGCAGCCGGGAGACGTGCAAGCTGCTCGACTTCGGCATCGCGAAGGTAATGCGTGAGGAGCGGGCGATCGACGCGCTCGAGACGCAGGCCGGGACGGTGTTCGGAACGCCCCGGTACATGTCGCCCGAGCAGGCGCAGGGCAAGACGCTCGATGCGCGCAGCGACCTGTACTCGCTTGGGGTGATTCTCTACCAGATGGTGGTGGGCAAGCCGCCCTTCGACGACGACGAGGCGGTGGTGGTGATGGCGCGTCACATCAAGCACGCGCCCAAGCCTCCGCGCGAGGCGGCTCCCGACGTCCCCATCCCCACCGCGCTCGAGCGCATCATCCTGCGGGCCCTCGCCAAGGATCCTCGCGATCGGCCGCCGGCGGCCGAGACCTTCATTCGCGCGCTGGACCGGATCGAGCTTCCGGTGGACGAAGACGGGACGATCAGCCTCGACGCGGACGTCGCGGGGGATGGCGACGAGGACCCTTTCCCGACGATGGCTCCCCCACCGGTTCGTGCGCGGGGATGGCTCGTGGGGGCGTTGGCGGGCGGGGCGATGACGGTGCTGCTGGGGGTGGGGCTGTTCGTGGGCTGGCGGATGACGCAGCACGACACGACGGCGGCCGCATCGGGCTCGGTGTCCGGACCTCCGATGACATCGAGCACGCCTTCGGGGTCGGCGGCGGCGTCCTCGGGGCCGCCCGAAACGGTGGCGATCGACCAGCTTCCGGTGGTGGGAGGCGGCGGCCCGGGGGCCGGGGCGACGACGGTGCGGGTGGCTCCGAAGGGGCCGAAGACTCCGGTGGGGGGCGCTGCGCCTCCGGCGACGCCGGCCACGGCGACGGCGACTGCCCCTCCCAAGCCCACGGGGGGCTACGAGCGGTTCGAGTAGGCCGTCGGCGCGATCACGCCCCCCCATGCATCCGTTCGTTGCGGCACGCTTTCCGCGCGTGGTAGCGTGCGCCGCAAAATGGACCCGCGCGAAGTCGACACCCTTGTTCAACGTCTCGTTGCGAACCCCCACGATCAGGAAGCGCTTGCTTACGCTCATCAGGCAGGCGCGACCGATCCGAGGTCCTATGCCACGCTCCTGGAGCGGGTGGGCAGGGAGACGCAGGATCCGGCCTATGCGAGCCACTGGCTGAGCGAAGCAGCCAACGTGTGGTCGACCACTCTCGGCGATGCGCACCACGCCGCCGAGGTGCTGCTTCTGGCGGTGGTCAAGGACCCCACGCAGGATCTGGCCTCCGATCGCCTCGGCCAGCTCTACCGCGAAAAGGGCGACATCAAGGGGCTCGTGGCGTTGCTCGAGAAGCGCGCGAAGCTCCTCGCTCCCCTCGCCGGCAGCAACCCCGACACCGCCTTGAAGGTCGCCTCGATGCACGAGGAGCTCGGCACGCTCTGGGCCGAACCTCCCCTGTCGCAGCCGAAGCGCGCCATCGAGCACTTCCGTCGCGCCTTCGAAACCGATCCCCGCTCGCAGTTCGCCATCTACTCGGCGCGCGAGCTGCTCAAGGCAGCGCAGCAGTACGACGAGGCGCTCCCCCTGTTCGAGATGGAACACGCGCT
>JAKLDZ010000690.1 GCA_022703255.1 Myxococcota bacterium
AGGCGGTCCGCCTTCGGCGAGGCATCTACCGGCTCGTCCACTTCCCTGCAGGCGATCACGAGGATCTCGTCGCCGCCTGGCTCTGGTCTGACCTGATCGGAGTTGTGTCGCACCAGAGCGCTCTCGCACTCCACGGGCTCTCCGATGCGCTCCCGGCCCGCGTCCACATCACGCTTCCCGCAGCCTGGCGACGCCGGCGATTCCGGGTGCCGCCCGACATCGTGCTTCACCACGCCGACGTGGCGCCCGAGGAGCGGTCGTGGTTCGGCCCCGTGCCCGCGACGAGCGCCGGCCGCAGCCTCAGCGACTGCGCCATGGGCGGGCTGTCCCCGGAGCTGCTGCGCCAGGCCGCGCGCCAGGCCCTTCGCCGCGGGCTCGTCACGCGGAGCGAACTCGGCGATGTCGAGACCGCCCTGAAGCCGTTTGGAGGCCTCGCAGTATGAACCCACGCACCTATGCCTCGCCCGAGGCCTTCAAGCAGGCGCTCGAACAACGCCTGCGTTCGTCTTCCAAGACCGGCGCCGAATTCGCGCGCAAGCGCCAGCTGCTCGTATTCGATCGCTTCCTTGCGCGCATCGTCGCGGTGCTCGGAGATGCCGCAACGCTGAAGGGAGGGCTGGTCCTCGAGCTACGCCTCGAACGGGCGCGCACCACGAAGGACGTCGATCTCCGCATGGTGGGCTCACCCGACGACGTTCTTGCGAAGCTTCAGGAAGCCGGCCGCAGGAACCTCAGCGACTTCATGACATTCGAAGTCGCCCCGGACGATGACCGCCCGGAGATACAGAACGACGGGATGCTGTACGACGGACTTCGCTTTCGGGCCGAGTGCAAGCTCGCGGGCAAGCTCTACGGTCAGCCCTTCGGCGTCGATGTCGCGTTCGGCGATCCGATCCTGGGAGAGCCCGAGGTCGTGGTCGCCGAGGACGTGCTCGCCTTCGCCGGCATCGCACCGCCGACGCTCAGGCTCTACCCGATCGAGACGCACATCGCCGAGAAGCTGCACGCTTACACGATGCCCCGGCCGCGGCCGAACTCGCGCGTGAAGGATCTCCCCGACCTTGCACTGCTGGCGACAGCGCGCAGCCTCGATGCGAAGCGCCTGCGGGCTGCGCTCGACCAGACCTTTGCCTTCCGCGAGACCCACGCGCTGCCCGCCGCGGTGCCCGCTCCGCTCGAAGCATGGCGAAGTCCCTACGCCGCGATGGCCCGGGACGATCAGCTGGCCTGGGCGACGCTCGACGAAGTCGTCTTGGCGGCGCGGAGATTCTTGGATCCGGTGCTCGGAGGTGAGCTCGACGCGACGTGGAGTCCTTCGACGTGGACGTGGATCTCGTCTTCGTCGCGCGCAGGGACTTGACGTCCACCTTCCCCTGTCGTTCCTCGCGGCCGCGATGGACCTCTACCTTCAGTTCCTGCTGCTCACCCTCGCCGGATGGATCAATCGTCAACAGCAAGACGTCGTTGCGTACCTCCAGGCAGAGAACCGTGCCCTGCGAGCACAACTCGGGTCGAAGCGAATCCGTTGGACCGACGCACAGCGCCGGCTGCTGGCGGACAAGGCGAAGGCTGTCGGACGCGCCGCGCTCTTCGAGCTTGGTGTCCCGTCCCGCGTATCTCTCCCAGTAGCGTCCCGAGAAACGCTCCCGGTCCGGGGCGTGGGATGACTGCGTGAGCAGGATCCCAGGTGGCCTGGGCCGGCGGGTCAGAACGGCAGGTCGGAGGTGTCGGGGGGATCGGAGGGGTCTTGGGCGGGCTTGAGGCTGTGTGCGGCGAGGTACATCTTGTCGCCGTGGATCCGCCAGATGGCGGCGATGAGTTGCTCGAGGAAGTCGACGACCTCGAGCGCCTGGTCGCCGGACCAGTAGGTGGGAATGGGAGGGTGGTCGGGTGTCATGGATCGGCTCCGATGTTGTAGAGGGGATGGGCGGTGATCATGTGAGACATGAAGTCGCCGTCGATATCGGGTCGCCCTTGCACCGCGGCCTGAATGAGAGCCTGGATGGCGAGCTGATTGATGTTGCGAGGGCGCCCTTGCGAGGCTTGGAAGAGCCGCTTGATCGCGGGCTCGGTGAAGAGCTTCGGATCGAGTTCGGAACG
>JAKLDZ010000691.1 GCA_022703255.1 Myxococcota bacterium
CACATCGCCGAACATGTGGTCACCCACGTACAGGACGTCGTCGCCCGACACCCCCAGGCACTTCTCCACCTGCGACGCGCTCCCCCCGAAGTACGCACGCCCGGGCCGGATGGACTCCACCGCAGGCCGCAGAAGGCCGTCTTCCGTGACCACCTCGAACAGCGGCGCATGCCCCGTGAAGAAGTCGGGCTTGCGCGCTCCCACCACGATGACGTCGAACAGCTCCTGCCACGTCATCCCTGCCGGCAGGAAGCGTTCAATCGAGAAGCGCATCAACTGCGTCGTGTAGGTCCACTCCGAGTTGGTGATGAGCATCAGCTTCTTGCCCGAGCTCTTCTGATCGAGCAGGGTGAGGGCGGTCTCGGGGTCTTCGAGGACATAGTCGCCGGGAGTGGCCAGGACCTCGGCCTTGAGCTGTCCCTCGAGGTGGGTGCGGTCGAGCTGGAGACGGACGGTCTCGTACAGCTCCCTGTATCCCATGGGGCCGGGAAGGCGGCCGGCGTCGAGCAGATCGACCATCTGGGCGTACAGGCAGCCCTCGGACAGGGAGAAGAGCGTGTTGAGGAAGACCCACCGCGGCTCGGCGAGATCGACCATGGTACGGGCATAGGCCTCGCGCTGCTCGGCGAACTCCAGGGGGCGGGTGCCGTGGATCACCTTCTTGACGAACCCGAAGCGATTGGCCTTGAGGACGTTGCCCCTGTCGACGTCCACTACGAGGCCGCGCACGATCATGTGGGGGTCGAAGCGCAGGTCCTGGACGGGCCAGCCGCGGGCAGCGAGGCGAGCGCGGGCGTATTCGTAGGCGCGACGCTCCCAGGCTTCGACCTGATAGTGCACGAGGGTGTAGTCCATGTCGTAGCCGATCGCGCGAATCGACCGGAGGTTGAGGGTGCGATTGCAGAACACGCCGCGAGCGACGGGCACGGAACAGGCTACCTGGGTCATGGCGCGCATCATGGACGCAACGCGCTGGCACGGGCAAGCCCCCCTTGCCCCTGGAATCACGCGCACCGCCGGCGTAGCCTCCGCAGGTGCGCCAGATCCTCCACGTCGACATGGATGCGTTCTTCGCCTCCGTCGAGCAGCATGACGACCCGTCGCTCCACGGACGACCCGTCATCGTCGGAGGAGCCTCGCGCCGGGGCGTCGTGTGCGCTGCCTCCTACGAGGCGAGACCCTTCGGCGTGCACTCCGCCATGCCGATGGTCGAGGCGATGCGACGTTGCCCCGAGGCGATCGTGATCGCCCCGAGGCACCACCGCTATGGCGAGGTGAGCGCGCAGGTGTTCTCGATTTTCCACCGATACACGCCGTTGGTGGAGGGGCTGTCGCTCGACGAGGCATTCCTCGACGTGACCGCGAGTCGTTCATTGTTTGGCGACGGGGAAGCGGTTGCCGCGCGGATTCGGACCGACATCCGGAGGGAGCTGGGGCTGACTGCGTCGGCCGGTGTGGCGCCGTGCAAGTTCGTGGCGAAGATCGCAAGCGATCTGCGCAAGCCCGATGGGCTGGTGGTGGTGCGCGAGAATGAGGTGGAGGCGTTCCTGGCGCCGCTGCGGATCGAGCGGATGTGGGGAGTGGGGCCGGTCGCTGCGGAGCGTCTGCACGCGGCGGGGTACTCGACCATCGGAGAGCTCGCGAGGGCGGATCCGGGGCGGCTCGAGAGGCTGCTGGGTGCGTGGGGGAGGGACGTGTCCCGGCTGGCGAGAGGGGACGATGCGCGGGCCGTGGAGCCGGCGGTGCCGGCGAAGTCGGTCGGAGCGGAGGAGACGTTCGAGCGCGATCTGGTATCCCGGGAGCAGCTTGACGAGCCGTTGCTGGAGCAGTCGCAGCGGGTCTCGCACCGCATGATGCGGGACGGGATCTTCGGGGCCACGGTGGTGTTGAAGCTCAAGTTCTCGGACTTCACGGTGATCAGCCGTCGAAAGCGGCTGTCGGAGCCGGTTTGCGACACACAGTCGATCCACGAGGCGGCGTTGTCGCTCCTGGGAAAGATGCCCCTGCAGGGGCGCCGGGTGAGGCTGACCGGTGTTGCCGTCACGGACCTCGGGGGCGCGCCGGCGCCGAGGCTGT
>JAKLDZ010000692.1 GCA_022703255.1 Myxococcota bacterium
AAGTGGAACTCGAAGATGTTCGCCCCGTGTATCGCCGGGTGCATCAGGTACGCCACCGCGATCAGCGCCGACACCCATCGCCCCACGTGTCGCCGCGCCACCGCGTACAACGCAAGCGCCGCGCCCCCGATGAACGTCGACTGCAGCACGAGCAGCGTCTCGGGCTCCTGCCACAGCCGGTAGATCGGAAGCAACACGTACACCAACAGATCCGCGTGCCGTCCGAAGTGCGACAAGCCGTCGGGGCCCAGTGTCGGCGATGCCTTGAACGGCGCTCCGTGCAGCGTGTTCCAGAAGATGTTGTTCTTGATGCCGAGATCGAATCCCGACCGCACGGCGTGGTGGTACTGGATCGTGTAGTAGGAGAAATGCGCGATGTACGCTGCCGCGCATCCCGCGACGATCACGAGCGGCAGCCAGTCCACCCCCCTCGGCCACCGCGTCCGAATCGCTGCGACGCGCGCTCCCACCCACGTTCGCGCGCGCGATTCGAACCACAGCTCCGGGCTCCGTTGCGCCACACGAACCGTCCCCCACGCCGCCAGCGTGAACGTTCCCGCCAGCACGAGGAACACCAGCGGACGATCGCGCCACGTGTGCCAGCGGAACAGCAGCGGCAGGAATCCAACGCAGCCCACCGGTGCGAGTCGGCTCACGACCTCGAGCAGTCTCCACCCGGCGGATCGATCCCGTCTCTTCCACAACAGCCACGCGCCTCCTCCGCCCGCGGCGATCCCGGCTCCGCGCAGCATCCAGTTCAGGAGAAACGCACGACCGTTGCTGCTGATCTGGTTGTCCAAGAGAAATGGCTCGAGCTTCGTGCGCCACACCGCCACGGCGAGCGCAAACCCGATCGACAAACCGATCGCCGACAGCGCCAGCAGCGAACGGGCCGCGAGCGTCAAGGCCGGCAGAGCACGCCAAGGGGCGTCGAGAGCCTCCCGATCCGTCGCGCCAGCCTTCGCGTCCTGCTGCGCCTCGCCGCCTTGCGCCTGCCGCTCTCGCTCCCCGTCGCTGTGCAAAGAAACCGCCATCTGCGCTCACCTGTTGAGGACCTGCCCCCGTCGAGCCGCTGTTCTCTGGCCGACCTCGGCTTGCCCCGCAGGGTACATCATCGGACCAAGCGCGACGCCCCGTCGCGAACCGCGGGGCAGGGGATGTCGATGCTCCCCGGTTCTCCCCCCGAACGTGCAAGACTGGTGGGAGATGGAACTCCAACGATTGCTCGGTCGTGTCGTCTCCCTGCCCGTACGCCGGTTCGCTCCGCCCGGCGCTTTCCTCGCCTTGGACCCGCAGGGGGCCGACCCCGATGGCCCTTGCGTGCTCCTGCCCAAAGCCGAGGTCCCGCAAGAAGCTCGCGAGGGACAACCCGTTGAGGTGTTCCTCCATCTCGACTCCGAGGACCGTCCCATCGCGACGACCCGACGACCGATGCTTCGGATCGATCAGGTGGCGTTCCTCACCGTCTCGCAGCTCGTCCCTTTCGGGGCCTTCGTCGACTGGGGCTTGCCCAAGGAGCTCCTCGTGCCGCATGCCGAGCAGACCGGCCCGATTCGTCCGGGGGAGCGTCACCCTTTCGGCCTGATCCTCGACCGGACCGGGCGGCTCGCAGCGACCATGCGGGTGGCCGAGATGCTCAAGGCACCCCGGGCCGTCGCTGCGGGGGAGTGGCTCGAGGGGGAGGCGTGGCGCAACGAGCCGGAAATCGGGGTCTTCGTCATCCTCGAAAAGGCGTTCGTCGGGCTTCTTCCTGCACGCGAGCCGCACGGTCTCCGGCGCGGCATGGCCGCGCGTTTCCGGGTCGCTGCCGTGCTCCCCGATGGCAAGCTCGAGCTGTCCCTGCGCGGTCCGGGGCACGAGGAGATCGAGGCAGACGCTCGGATGATCCTGGCAAGTCTGGAATCTGCGCGTCCGCCGCGCGTGGGGGATGCGTCGAGCCCGGATCAGATCCGGGCGCTCTTCGGCTTGATCTGGATCGGCTCGTGGAAATTCTGGAGCGTGAAGGCCTTCGAATGTTCGAACCCGTTCTCGCCTTTGATGAGATATTTGGGGATGAGGCCTTGGGGCAC
>JAKLDZ010000693.1 GCA_022703255.1 Myxococcota bacterium
TCCTGCGCCACATGCGTCCCACCCTCTCCGAGATGGGAACGTATGACGGCACCGCGCTCATGGAGTTCAAGACCCGCAAGCAGGTCGTCTACCACCTGTACCGAGACAACGTCTGCACGTACGAGATGGACGACACCCCGCCATTCCCCATCAACCAGCAGGCGGTGGACTACGCGATCGAGATCGCGTTGATGCTCAACTGCAAGCTGGTCGACGAGATCCACATCACGCGCAAGCAATACCTCGACGGGTCGATCCCCACGGGATTCCAGAGGACGGCGATCATCGGCGTGGACGGCTGGGTGCCCTACCGCGGCCGGAGGATCGGGATCCAGCAGCTCGCCATCGAGGAGGATGCGTGCCGCGAGGTCTCGGATCGCGGGCACGAGGTCGTCTTCCGCACCGATCGGCTCTCCACGCCGCTGGTGGAGATCGTCACGCTCCCCGAGATGTACACGCCCAACGAGATCGCGGAGGTCGACGAGCTGCTCGGACGCCTCTTGCGAGCGAGCGGACGCGTCCGGCGCGGGATCGGTGCGGCGCGACAGGACGTCAACGTTTCGGTCACCGGATCGGACCGCGTGGAGATCAAGGGTGTGCCGCGCACGCCGGACATCCGCGCGCTCACACACTACGAGGCGCTCCGCCACCGCGCGCTGCTCGATCTCAAAAGCGAGCTGGCCAGTCGCGGAATCCGCCCCGACACCTTCCGCGCGACCTCCAAGAATGTCACCCAGCTCCTGTCCGGGTCCAAGCACGAACGCATCCGCGCGCTGCGCGAAGCCGGACACACTCTGGAGGCGATCGTTCTGCACGGGTGGGGTCCCCTGGTTCGCTTCAAGACACAGCCCGGAATGACCTTCGCCCATGAGCTCGGCGGCAGGGTGCGCGTCATCGCCTGCGTGGACGAGATGCCGAACCTGATGGTGCTCGACGGCGTGGGCGACGGGCTCAAGGTCGAGGACGAGACGCGGGTACGTCGCTTCGTGGGGGCGAATCCCGACGACGCGGTGGTGCTCGCATGGGGGCACGGAGAAGACGCGCGCACGGCGGTGGAGGAGCTCATTGCGCGGGCGAGGGAGGCCACGCTCGGGGTGCCGCAGGAGACGCGGCAGCATCTTCCCGACGGGTGCCGAACGGACTTCGAGCGGATCCTGCCGGGAGCCGACAGGATGTACCCCGACACCGACTCGCCCCCAGTGCCGATCTCGCGCGAGCGGGCCGCCGCCATCGGCGCGCTGCGTGCCCTGCGCCCATGGGAGCGGGAGGAGAGCTACCGAGGCAAGGGAATCCCCGTTGCCCTTGCGCGACGTCTCGCCATCCACCCCCATGCTCGCGTGGTCGATCGCATCCTCGCCACGACCTCGCTTTCGCCCGTGCTCGTCGCGGTCGCAGTCGCGGAATGGCAGACCGCCATCCGACGCAAGCGCGCGAGCGGGAAGACGCTGGCTCCCCTGGCCCCCGCGTCTTCCGTCGAGGAGCTGCTGACTTTGGCCGCGGAGCATTCGACACCTCGCCGGGCGCTGTTCCAGGCGCTCGACCGGTTCTACTCGGAAGGGGTAGTCCAGGCTCCCGCCGGGCTCGAGCCGGAGGCGGCCGCGGCGTTGTGCGATCGTCTCCTCACCGAGCATGCCGCAACCCGCTTCAAGACTCCGCAGCTCACGCTCGACTTCCTCGTCGGAAAGGGGCTGGAGCTGAGCGCGGGGTGCCTCGATCCCCGCACTGTCCGCGAGAGCTTGAGCCCTCGCGTTGTCGGCTGACCGCCCCTCCCTTCCCCGGACCACCCCGGGGCGGTCGTTGACCGTCTCATGGTCTCCGTTCTCGCCGCTTCCTTGAGCGATGCCTTCCGCCCGCGTATGCTTCGAACATGCGTTCGAGCAAGCGGGGTCCGAAGGTGCGCCCGATGCGCTCGCGGGAGCGGGGAGCGACGGTGCGACGCGCGCCGATAGCGCTCTCGTTTTGCGCGGCAGTGCTCGCGTCCATGGTGGCGTCGTGCGCGAAGGAGGATGACACCTCGGCGGTCGGTCACGGGGGCTGGGAGG
>JAKLDZ010000694.1 GCA_022703255.1 Myxococcota bacterium
CGCTGGGGATCGGGATCTTCATCAGCACGGTGAGCCGTTCGCAGCAGCAGGCGATTCTCGGCGGGTTCTTCTTCGTGATGCCGGCGATTCTGCTGAGCGGGTTCATGACGCCGATCGAGAACATGCCGTGGTGGATCCGTCCGATTACGTACTTGAATCCGGTGCGCTACTACGTGGAGGTGGTGCGGGGGTGTTTGCTGAAGGGAGCGGGGTTTGGGGATCTGGCGCCGCAGCTTTTGGCGCTCGCGGTGTTCGGCACGGTGATTCTTGCGGTGAGCGCGCTGCGGTTTCGCAAGCAGATCGGGTGAGTGCGGGACCTTCTGTCCGAACGCCGGGGTCGCGTGCAGGACTTGGGATTGACTACCCCGGAACCGGCGCATAGTCTCCGCGATCATGAGAACCCATACCTTCGTTCTGCCCTTTGCGTTGATCGGGCTGTTGGGCTGCGGAGACGACGACGACACCGGGCCGGGGCCGGTGGACAACGCGGGCTCTGCGTGCACCGCAGCATCGCAGTGTTATCCGAATCTGCCCGACGGCGGCGTGCTGCAGGGGGGCGCGGCGGAGTGCCTCGACAAGGTCCCCAACGGGTACTGCACTCACCAGTGCGCAGCCGACACCGAGTGCTGCGCGGTGGCCGGGGAATGCCTGTCGGGGCACCCGCAGGTGTGCTCGCCGTTCACGAACTCCACGGTGAAGTACTGTCTGCTCAGCTGCGAGGACAGTGAGGTGAAGGCGGCGGGCGATGCCGACGGCAACGCCTACTGCAGCCGCTGGGCGAATGCGAGCTTCGGGTGTCGATCGAGCGGAGGCGGTTCGGAGAACCGCAAGGTGTGCATGCCCTGAGGGCGCGTCAGAACGAGAACGTGGCCTTGCCGTACAGGCGTCCTTCCACGACCATGCCGGCTTCGACCACCTTCGGCTGGCCGGGCACCACGATCGCGCCAACGCCTGCCTTGACGTCGGCCTCGTAGAACTCCCCGTCGGCATACAACCGCACAGTCCCGTCGAGCGCGGGGCTCACGGCCAGCTCCATGCGAACTCCCTCACAGGTGACGGAGTGCTTGGCGGTGATGGAAGGGGCCTCCTCGAGGGGCTTCTTCCAGACCGGGATGAGGATGTCACCGAACATGGTGGCGCTCTTCTGGGTCCATTCGTAGCTGTTCTGGTCCACGACCGGGATCGGGATGGGCAGCGCCTTGATCGAGAACGTGTCCTTCTCGGGGACCTTGGCGTGTCCTTCGAGGAGGGCGTCGGCGAGCAGCGGCCGGGGAGTGACCTGGATGTACCGGAGCATCTCGTCGATGAGCTGCACTCCCCCGGCGAGTCCCAACCCGATCACGGTGTTTCCGAGATAGGCGATGGCGCCGCCCTGGGCCGCGTTCATCAGCAGCTCTCCGGCAGAGTCCTTGGCGGAGAAAGTCCCCGCTTCGCAGGCGCACGACAGGTAGATCGGGAGGGTGGTGTTCTTCAGCCCGGACACCATCGCGCCGCTCACCGGCTCCGCGCCGGAGTACTCGACGGTCAGCTTGCTGACGCTGCCGTGGCCGTTGTGGACCATGAGGTTGTAGCCCTGCTCGAAGGCGGCGAGCTGGCCTGCCGCGGTGGTCTTCTCCGCGCCCGCGAGGGAGGTCGCGTACATCTTGCGCACCGAGGACCCCGACGGCAGCAGGGAGGCGGTCTTCCCTTCCGCTTCGAAGTACAGGGCCCCGTCGATGTCGATCCCGCTGAACTCCGTGGCGACGTTGGACAGCAGCATGCACTCGCTGACGTGGGCGAGGTTGTACTTCGTGAGGTGGTGCAGGACCTTCTGGTAGTACAGCTCGACCTCGGCGGCGGTGGACGCGGGAATGCGCGAGACGGCGCGCTCGGGGCGGTAGTCGGGAGAGTCGGCGCCGTCCTGCGCGTAGAGCCCGTCTGCGTTGGAGTCCCACTCCGACGCCTCGGCGTAGTAGTAGTCGGTGAAGAAGTCCTCGTCGTAGGTGTAGGACGAGGCGAACGGGTTCTTGTAGGTGTCGTGGACC
>JAKLDZ010000695.1 GCA_022703255.1 Myxococcota bacterium
TGCTTCGCATGGACATCTCTCCAGGGGTTCGAGCGCGACGCCTCGGGGCGCCGCGGAAAGTCCGGGGGATGGTACGCGCGGCCCCGTCCGGGTCAAGCCCCCATCAGCGCCCCGTCCCCTCGACCTCCCCGCCATCCCCTCTCCCACGCGCCTCCACCGATCCCCGCGATGCGCCGAGCGACACCGCGAGCCGGGACGTCGCCGGCACCCGCGCGCAGGAGCTCATCCCCTCGCCGGCAGCCCGAACGGGCAGTCTTTGTTCGTATCACGAACCACTTGCGACGACCCATGCGCTCTGCCGTGGCGCAGGGCACGCCGCGCAGGATCGAGCGGATCCCCCGCGCGCGATCTCGCACCTCCTGCTCCCAGGTGCTATCGATTTCGTGACGCCTCCTTGAGGGTTCGCCCGCGCGATGGTAGTTCATCGCATCGCCTCCCTGCCGTGCTGTCCCGACCGCTGCCGGGAGACCCAACGCTCGCAATCCACCCCCGCGGTGTGTCGCCTCCGGTGACCCGCCCCGGATGAAGGAGAGCCCATGACGCGCAAGAGGGTGTTCATCGTCACCTGGCAGGTTCGCGACGGTATCCGCCTCGTGTACCGCTTCCGCCCTCTGATCCCCGACGTCGCCGAGCTGCAGCCCCTCGAACACCTGATGCTCCAAAACGCCACCCGGGCGATCCGGGCCAAGGCCATGGACCACCTGGGCGGCCTGTCCATCGAGGACCACGTCATCCGCCCCGCGCTCCTCGCGCTGGTCAAGCAGGAGCTGGAACAGGTCTTCCGGGGAGATGCGATCGAGGTTCTCGACGAGCCGACGGTGGAGAGCCGGATTCGAAAGGGCGTGTACGCGCAGCGCGAGCGCAGGGTCGCCTGCCTGAACTGACGCTCGCGCCGTCGCTCACGCGAACAACGTCGCGAGGAACGCCAGCTCCAGGAAGAGCCCCAGCGAAATCACCACCGCGGCGAGAACCCACTTCGCGTAGATCGTGTACGAGCGCTTCTTCCTCCCGTCGAGCGTCTCGAGCGTGCGAATCTCCAAGTAGGGAGTCGGCGATCGACGGTACCAGCCGCGCACGACGACGTCCTCGCCGACGAGGGTTCCCGCTCCGAACACGCCGAAGATCCACTCGAGCAGACGCAGGGGCTGGCGATAGTCGAGGAAGATGAATCCGCTGCGGTCCTGCAGCACCAGGTCCTCCGACCAGATGAGGCCGGGCACGCCGCGCCCGATGATCCGGCCGCTGAGGGTGGCCGGCACCGGCCGGACCTCGCTCACCTTGATCTTGCTGAGCAGGGCCGCAACGCTCGTGTCGGGGAACTCCCCGCTGCGATAGGCGAAGAGCAGCCGCAGCACGTAGCCGAAGCCGAACCCCAGGACCGGAAGCCCCACCCCCGACTCGGGCGCATCCAGCGCCACCCCCACACCCGCCACGCCCAGACCGCCGAGCGCGAACAGCCATGGCGCAAGCTTGAAGAACACGTCCACGAGGAACTCGTCCCAGAAGCTCTCCGGACGCTTCAGGTTGAACTCCACCATCGGCGGCTGGTCCAAGTGACGCGCCAGCTTGCCGAGCGCGGAGATCCGCTTCGCAGGCAACGGGTGCGTGCTCCCCAGCTCGTAGAAGAAAGCCCACGGGTTCCACAGATCCCACTGCATCGCCGCCACCATCGACTCGGAGCTGAACGCATTCGGCCCCCGGAAGCTCGCCATCGCCAGCGATACCGCCTTGCTGCCGTCGAAGATCCCCATCGCCTGCGCCGCACGCAAACGCTGCGACTTCGCCCTCGCGCTCGACCGCTGGTGCTGCGGCGCCTGCTCCACCGTCGGATCCGCGGCCACCAACCCGTAGGCGATCTTCACCAGCGCGCTCGCGAGCGCATTGGGGTTGTTCGTGACCACTCCGCCGAAACGATCCGCGTAGTACTCCCGGCTGCGACTGATGAACAACACCACGTAGGTCGTGAACACGTAGAGCAGGAACGACGCCAGCGCGACCACCAGGAACGGGGGCGCCG
>JAKLDZ010000696.1 GCA_022703255.1 Myxococcota bacterium
ACCGGACGCTCCTTGCCCTGGAATGCGCGCTGCGCATCGAGCTTGCGGGTCAACGCAGGCTCCGGCTCGAGCACCCGTCCGAAGCCCGCGCGCCCTTCGTTGTCGAAGGGACCGACTACCAGCCACTGGCTGACGAACCCGAGGGACTTGATGCGCGTGCGGGCACCGTCGAGATCGCCTCTGCGCCTGCGGGCATAGGCTTCGAGCAGCGACGCGTAGGCGCGGTGCGCGGGGTCGCCGTCGGTGGTGAGATCGTGCAGCGCGCGCTCGACGGCCGCAGGATCGTCCTGATCCCAGGCGCGCCAGATCGATCGCAGAGCGGTGTATCGGTCGGGGCCGCGGGCAGCGTGCGCAGCGGCGATGCTCTCGGGGAGATCGGGGCGGACGGGGTCCGCGGCGCGGGTTTCGGAAGCCGAGAGCGGCAGCGCGAGGGCAAGGAGCCAGGGGGCCGCGCGCAGCGAGATGGGGCGGGAGTTCCTCACGGCGCTGTCATCCCGCGGCCCGCGGAGCGGGTCAAGCATTCGCGTGGGGGCGGGCTAGGGACGCCACGGTTCGCTGCAACAGCGGAAGCCGGTGCTGTAGTCGTGGTAGCCCATGCCGTGCGCGGTGGTGATGTACTGGCACCCGATCTTGTTGTTGGTTGAGTAGGCCCCGCCGTGGAAGCTCCCCGCCGGGTCGTTGGCCCACTCGTGCAGGTTGCCGACCATGTCGAACAACCCCGTCGACCCCACGCACTTCGGCCGGGATCCCGTCGGCGCCACCGTGTCCGGCTGCTCGTTGATCGCCGGGTCGTTCATCGGCTCCACCATCCAGATGTCGGGGCTGGTCTCTCCGCCGAAGAGCTCCACCACGGGGTGCAGCTTGCGCTCCTCGTTGCAGGCGCCCTCCTTGTGGACCGTCCCGTAGGGGTAGATGGTGGTCTTGGGGCCGGCGCAGGCCGCGAACCACTCGTTGTCGTAGCAAAGGCGTTTGCCCGCCATCTCGCACGCGCGCTGCGCCTCCGCCCCCGAAATGTAGCCCTGGGGGATCACGCCGGGCTTGGAGATCGCGCGCACCAGCTTGCGCTCCGGACGGTGCGTTGGAGGGAACGGACGCTCCCCCTGCTCGGTGATCTCGACGAGCGATCCCTCCCACCGATCGATGCAGAAGTCCTTGATGAGCACCATCTCGGGAGGGCAGGGAGAGACCTGATCGTGGTGAAGGCGCCAGTCGTCGAAGGCGCGCTGCGCGAGGGGACGCGTGCCCGTGGGTTCGGATTCGGGCTCGGGCTCGGGCCCGGACTCGGACTCAGGCTCCTCGAGGGGGGCGCCTTGAGGAGCGGGATCGTTCCAACCCGAGGTGAACGTGCTCGGGCGCAGCCCATCGCAGCCGCCGAGGGCGAGAGCGATCGCCAGGAGCACGAGCAACGCGCGCACTGAACATGGATAGCACGCAATCCTATCTCCCGCGCCCGCCAGTGGTCGGGAGGAGTCGGCAGGGTGAAGGTTGGTGGACGCCGGGAGCGTTGGTGTAGCCTCTCGTCCGTGCCACGCGAGCGGATGACGATTGCGGCCACCCTTCTTGCGGGATTTCTTCCGCTGGTGTCGTGTGCCCGCGCGATGCCGACGTCCGTGTCGCACTCCGACACGCCCGGGGCGTCAGCGACCTCCTGCGCTGCGCCACCGCGCGCTCAGCCGTTGCCGCCACCGGAGAGCAGCGCGCCGGTCGCGGTCCAGGGTGCCGACGGCGCGCCGTCAACGTCCTGGTCCGAGCTGCCGATCCCCGGTCACGAGCCCGCCATTGTTTCGTCACCCGACACCACGGGACGGCCGCCTTCCGTTGTGTCGGGTGACGAAACAATGGAAGGCGGCCGTCCCGTGGTGGTCACGGCACAGGGGCTCACCGACGATCCGCGGCAGTGGTGCGAGTGGTGCCGATCGGTGGTGCGCGATCGCGCGTATGTGCTGTGCCTTCGGGGGCGCGCGACGGGGCAGGTGAAGGGGGGCGAGATGAGCTACGCCCACACCCC
>JAKLDZ010000697.1 GCA_022703255.1 Myxococcota bacterium
TGACCTTCGGCACGCACCCGGGTCGCCTGAAGGAGTTGACCACGCAGGTGAAAAAGGTTCTGCCTGCCAAGACGCTCATCGTCAAGCTCTCCCCCAACGTCGAGGACATCACCACCACTGCCCACGGGGCCGTGGAGGGGGGCGCCGGGGCGGGATCGTCTGGTGCACCGGATCCCAGGGATCGCGGTTCATCGACGAGGTGATATGGTCCCGGGCGTGAGCAAGGAATCGAGCCCCTACGCCAGCGAGGAGTACCTCCACCAGTTGCTGTCCAAGGCCGTGGCGGCCAACGCCAGCGATGTTCACCTCAAGGTGGGGCAGCCGCCCGGCGCGAGGGTACGCGGTGCGATGGTCTACTTCCGGGTCGATCCGATCCGGCCGCCGGACACCGAAGCCGCCGCGCGTCTCATCCTGAAGCAGGACGACGTGGCGTCGGTGACGGAGGTGGACACTTCCTACTCGCTGCCTGGTTTTGGCCGGTTCCGGGTCAACGTGTATCGGCAGCGCGGCACACTCGCGGTGGTGATGCGAGCCATACCGCTGAAGATCCCGACGTTCGAAGAGCTCGGTACGCCGCCGGCGGTGGAGCTGCTCGCGGAGAAGGACCGGGGGCTGGTGCTGGTCGTGGGGGCGGCCGGCAATGGCAAGTCCTCGACACTCGCCGCGATGATCGGCCACATGAACCGCACGCGTCCGATCCACATCATCACGATCGAGGACCCGATTGAGTTCCTGCACCAGGACGAGAAGGCATCGATCAGCCAGCGTGAGGTGGGGATCGACACGCCCGGGTTCGGGGTGGCGTTGCGCGCGGCGCTTCGTCAGGATCCCGACGTGATCCAGGTTGGGGAGATCCGCGACGAAGAGACGATGGATATCGCGCTGAAGGCGGCGGAGACGGGGCATCTGGTGCTGGCGACGCTGCACACGCCGGACGTTGGGAGGACGATCAACCGGATGCTGGCGCTGTTCGATCGGGCGGACCCGTCGGAGCTGCGCGACCGCATCGGGGATTGCCTGCAGGGGGTCGTGGCGCAGCGTTTGTTGCCTCGGAAGGACGGTCAGGGGCTGGTGCTGGCCAGCGAGGTGTTGGTGGTCACGGGCACGGCGCGCGAGACGATTCGGCGTCCGGAGGGGAACCCGCCGATCAAGGAAGTGCTCGAGAAGGGCGTGCATCCGTATGGGATGCACACGTTCGAGATGAGCCTGAAGATGCTGTTGCAGCAGGGGCTCGTCGAGAAGGACGTGGCTCGGGCGGCGGCGACGTTCTGAGGTGGAGGCCCGTGGTGGTGAGGCGCGCGGGCGAGGGAAGGGGAGGGCGTCGGGCTGATTCCAGGTGCATTTCCCGGCGTCCCGACTAGAGTCTCGCGCGTGGCTGACAAGGATATCGACAAAGAAGGCACCGAAGCCGAGAAGGATCTCGAAACCTCCCCCGGGGGCGGCAAGTCCCGCAAGCCCGCCAAGATCGAGAATCCGTCTCTCCCCAAGGATCGCAACGCCCGCGTGCGTGAGCAAGCGGCCCGCAAGATGGCAGAAGCCAAGGCCGGTGGCGCCAAGAAGGCCGCGCCTGCCCCTGGTGGACTGAGCACCGAGGAGCTCGTCGACGACGCGCTCGCTCGCGGCGTCTCTTCGGTAACCCGCTGGGCGAAGAAGAACGTCCGCTTGATCGAGGGCGGTGTCGTGGCGCTCATCGCCATCGGCATCGGTCTTGCGGTATGGGACTGGCAGACGACGCGCAAGCTCGAGACGGCTTCCGACAAGCTGATGCGAGGCGTGGAGAACGCCGAGGGGCGCATCATCAAGGCCGACGAGCAACCCGATCCCGAGGACACGGATCCTCGACCGAAGTTCGCGTCGCTCGATGCCCGCAAGGAAGCGACGGTGGGAGCCTACCGTCTCGCGGCCGCGGAATACTCGAGCACGGGAGCCGGCATCCTCGCGAGGTTGGGGGAGGGTGGGGCGCTGCTCGATCGCAACGACT
>JAKLDZ010000698.1 GCA_022703255.1 Myxococcota bacterium
GGCAGCGGCGCCAAGCGGCAGGAAGCCGTGACCATCAAGCCCGTGAACGAGAAGGTCGCCGCCATCACGATCGTCGGGTTGCGCTGCCGATCCCCCAACAGCTCAAACCCCGGCGAGTTCGAGAAGTACTGCTCTCGCTCGTCGGGGTAGAACGGACGCTGCGATTGCAGCTGATCCACCGGGAGAACCGCGTGCATCGACAGCGCGAGCACCCGCGGCACCGCCTGCACCACCCCTCCCACGGTCATCAGCACCTGCGTGCCCCCATGCTCCACGCTGTTGCGCCCGGCGCGCAGCTGCGAGGTCGGCAGCGGACGCCACCCCAACCGTCGCGTGGTGCCGCCTCCCAGTTGCTCCCGCGCGTCGAAGATGTCTTCGGAGACATCGACCCCCATCGGCCGCGGCGCCACTCCCACCGACAGATCCTGTCGCACGAACGTGAAGCCCGCCGATATCGTGGTCTCCGCCCCCACCAGCAGCGCGGGGTTGAAGTACGCTGCCTCGGAGCCCGTTGCCAGCACCCCCGCCGAATACGGGGTCGGTGTCTCCGTCGCTCCCACGGTGTCCAGCACCGGCGACGCGGCGACGCGCGTGGATGACGTCAATACCAGCAACAGACACGAGGTGATCAGGCGCCCGGCATGCGCGGTGTGGAGCATCGTGGGTCGTCTCGCGGCTCGGTGGCTCCCCAACTTGCATCCTCCCCGGCCCGCCGCAAGTCCGAACCTCCAGCTTCTCCCCGCGTGGTATCCTCGACCGCGATGGTGACTCTTCGCCCGAGGGCCCTACCCTCCAAGCCTGCCCTGGCGCTCGCGATGGCATCGGCTCTTGCCCTCGGCTGCGGCTACGACTTCGACTCGGCATTCTCCGGTGCCTCGGCCCCCGATGCTTCTTCCCACGATGTGTCGCCCAACGACATAAGTGCCGAGGTCGCCCCGGACTCGCCTCTGCCCGATTCTCCTCCCGAGACCGGCCCGGATGCCTCCCCCGACGTCCTCGCCGACGCCCTCACCGATGTCGCCCCGGACCTCGTGGTCGAAGCGGCCCCGGATGCAGACGCCGCCCTGATGGGCGATGTCGTCGAAGCCGGAAACCCTTGCGGCAATGGCAAGCTCGACGGCAACGAGACCGGGATCGACTGCGGTGGGTCTTGTCCTCCGTGCGCGCCGGAGATCTGCACGAACGGCCTCGACGACGACAAGGATGGCAAGGCGGACTGCGCGGACGACGAGTGCGGGCAGTACAAGTGCGTCGTGGCGTCGGGTGTCTACGGATGGACCGGTCCGGTGGTGGTCAACGCCAGCGGCCTCTGTGACGAGAGCCTCTCGCCGGCGTACTCCGGCGGCTGGTTGGGGCAGATCACCGATCCGGGGTGTGGCGTGGGCACGTGCGCCTGCGACGAGCCGACCGGGGGTTCCTGTGGTCCCCCCAGTCTGATGACCTATTCCAGCGAAGACTGCTCGGGATCCGGGGATTTCTACACTCTCAACAAGGGGCAGTGCCGGCAGGTGCCCATCACCGCAGACAGCCTGCGCATCCTTCCAGGCACCCCCCAAGGCGGTACCTGCGCCGCCTCCGGCAGTCCTGGTGCGCGCCTCGCCCCTCAATGGACTCTGCCTGTCGCCGCCTGTCTTACCGGCGCCGGCTGCCCGGGTGGCTCGGTCTGCACTACGGACCCCACCACGTGGGGTGAGCAGCGGTTGCTGTGCCTCGTGCGCGAAGGCACCCATACCTGCCCGCCCGGTTGGTCGAACCAGAATCCACCCGCAGCGCTCTACACGTCCTTCGACGACCAGCGCGTCTGCTCCTCTTGCGAGTGCTCCCCGCCTTTCGGCGGCACATGCTCCAGCCAGAAGGTCTCCACCTTCGATTCCGGATGGGGGTGCATGGGCGCGGATGTGTTGCTGCCCGCGGACGGCACCTGTCGGATGCAGGTCCCGGATGCCGCCGAGTGGGATGGCGACGGCACGTCTCCC
>JAKLDZ010000699.1 GCA_022703255.1 Myxococcota bacterium
GAACCGTGCGCGTTTCGCAGCGGGGCGTCTGTTCAACTTCTCGGGCACCGGTGGGATGTGGCGACGAGCAGCGATTGACGATGCGGGTGGCTGGCAGCATGACACGCTGACCGAGGATCTCGACCTTTCGTATCGGGCGCAGCTCAAGGGTTGGCGTTTCGTGTATCGCGAGGACGTGATGACTCCGGCGGAGCTGCCGGAAGACGTCTCATCGCTCCGGGCGCAGCAGTACCGTTGGGCCAAGGGCACGGTGCAGACGGCGCGCAAGCTGTTGGGGCGTGTGCTGACCTCGCATCTGTCGCTCCCGCAGCGCATCGAGGCGTTGTTCCACCTCACGCCGCACTTCGCCTACCCGTTGATGGTGCTGCTCAGCGTGCTGCTGTTGCCGGCGCTGATTCTCTCTCCGGCCACCGATGGCTGGACGATGCTCATGATCGATCTTCCGCTGTGCATGGGCACGACGGGGTCGTTGGCGGTGTTCTACTGCCTGGCGGAGACGGCGCAGGGGCGCAAGGCGAGCTCGGCGGTGGTGCGATTGCCGGCGCTGATCGCGGTTGGCATTGGGATGGCTCCGCACCTGACCAGGGCGGTGTGGGACGGGCTGCACTCGATGGCGGGCGAGTTCGTGCGCACCCCGAAGAAGGGCGAGGTTGCCGGGCGCTATCGTGCCTACACGAATCTCCCCTTCGCCGAGGCAGGGCTCGGAATGCTGTCCGCATGCAGCGTGGTGGCCGCGATTCAGACCGGCCACTGGTTTGCGGCTCCCTTCGCGATGCTCTTCACCTTCGGATACGGCTACGTGAGCGCTCTCGTCCTGCTCGAGCAGGGCGCCCGTCGTCGCCTCGTCGCCGCGCGTCAGTCCGAGCAGCTCCCCGCTGCTACGGCCTGAGTCCCTCCTTCCCTTTCTAATCCGCTAGAATTACTGTAGTTTCTTCTTGCCCCCGGGAGGCGGCGACGGATAGGATCCGCGATCACCCGGAGGACCTGTTCGAGTCTGGGAGGGGCACATGACGAAGGCAGACATCGCGAACGTCATCTACGCGAGGATCGGCGGGTTCAGCAAGAAGGAGACGGTCGATCTCGTGGACCTGGTCTTCGAGACGATGAAGGAGACTTTGGGAAGAGGGGAGCGGATCAAGATTTCCGGATTCGGAAATTTCGTCTTGCGGGACAAGCGGAGCCGTCAGGGCCGCAACCCGCAGAGCGGGGCGCCGATCCTGATCTCGGAGCGACGTGTGCTCAGCTTCAAGGCCAGCCAGATCCTGAAGAGCGTCCTCAACCACGAGGGCCCGCCCGACGCGGCTCGCGTGCCGGTGGCAGCATCGAAGGTGAGCGCGCCCTGACCGCGGAGGTCGCGTGCGCCCGCCGGGTGAGGTATCAAGGAACCCGATGTCCTCGCGACGCGCCTCGGAGCCCGAAGTCTCGAAGCTCTTCTATCGCATCGGCGAAGTCGCCAGCCTTCTCGACGTCCCCACGTCGGTCTTGCGTCACTGGGAAAACGAGTTCCCCAGCTTGCGTCCGGGGCGGCACAAGAGCGGGCAGCGGCTGTATCGCCCGACGGACTTGCGCCGTCTCGAGGTCATCAAGCACCTGCTGTACGAGAAGAAGTACACGACGAAGGGGGCGATTCAGTACTTGCGCGAGCACGGTCTCGAGCCGCGGCAGACGAACGATCCGGTGGTTCGGGAGAACGACAACTTGCGGGAGGCGCTGCTGACGATCCGCAAGGAAGTGACGGAGTTCCTGAGCTCGTTGCAGGGGGATGAGGCGACGTGAGAGAGCGACTGACGGCGGTGGCGGTTGCGGTTGCCCTGAGTGCGTCGCTTCCCGCGCATGCGCAGACGGACGCGCCGGATGCGGGAGCTGCCCCTGCGCCCGACGCGACCTTGGCTGGCGCGCTCGAGTCGTTCCCCCTGGGATCGGGAGCCAGCCTCTCCATTCGCGCGCCTCGCGATTGGAGCGGACGG
>JAKLDZ010000007.1 GCA_022703255.1 Myxococcota bacterium
ACCGGACGTTGTGGCACGAATTGCCGCCGCCCCCTCGCCCGCCTCGCCTCGGGGCGAAGCGAGGGACGGCGGGGGAGCCGGCGGGGTGGCTACTTGACGCGATACGCAGCGGAGCACTGGGCCGAGACGATCTCGGTGGCGGAGTGCTTGACGGTCGTCGCACCGGTTGCGGGATCGTACACGCACAGGTCCATGCACCCGAGCTGCCCGCCGTAGCTGTCGCACGCCCACTGCTTGGAAGCGGGGAGAGGGTTCGACGTGGAGGGCAACACCGTCATCGGGCCGCTCACGGAGGTTCCGGGTTGCGGGGCGACATTGACGCACACGTTGCAGGGGAACTCGACGAGCGGCTGGACGTCGGCCGGATTGGGCGCGGTGTAGGCCGGGCCGGGGACCGGCTTGGACGGGGGGTCCTGCGAGAGACACTGCTGCACGAACTGCTGCGGATTGGAGATCGTGCTCCCCGACCAGGTGGTCATGGGGCCGTAGGTTCCCTCGTCCACATACGTCATCGTGCCATAAGGCCCCTGGCTCGTGTTGACTGCAGGCGACTCTCCCCACCTCAGCATCGAGGTTCCGGCGGTCTTGGCGGCCTTGGTGGCAGGCCACTCGGCCAGGGGGGCACCGGCCTTGGGGTGGACATCCACGACGGTGACATCGCCGAACGGGGTATCGACCTTGATCACGAGGTCGAGTCCCACGGCGACTTCGACGGAGCCATTGACCGAGACGGAGGACGGCATGCGAATCTGGGCGAGATTCTCGCGGGAATCGGCGACATCGATGACGGGATTCATGCTCTCCGCTGCGACGACGTCGAACTGGCCCTGGTATTCCCCGCGGATGGTGGGTTTGACCCAGACCGTTGCCTGGGTGACGTTGAACGGGCCGGAGAGCAGTGGCTTCGGGAGCAGCTTCTTGAAGTTGTAGGAGACGTTGGCCGACGCCGTCAGGACTGCGCTGTCGCCGGCTTCCGGGATGGTTCGGGCGCGGGAGAGCTCGAGATCGGGGCGCCCGTGATTCCTGCTGGCCTCGCCGCTGACAGGCACCCAGACGTCGCCGGAGCCGCGTGTACCGAAGGCGATCTGGCTGACCCAGCCGGTGGGAGCGGAGGTGGGAGAGGAGGCCAGTACCGACTCGATCGCCTCGCCCGGATACCGTCCCGCGGTGTCACCCATCCACCACTCGGCCGGCCCGGGCACCGGCGCGAGGCCTCGCACGTAGAGCGGAGTGTGGGTCTTGCTGCCGGTGAGAGCCGGCATGTTCGCCTTGTAGGTGGCCGAGGGAGTGACGGTGAGCGGGCCGATGGGGGTGTAGATCGGGAAGGAGGGGAGGGAGAAGTTGGTGGAGTTGCTCTGTCCCTCGGAGTGGAACAGCAGTCCATACGAGCGCAGCACGGGGAGGTTTCCGAGCATCTTGCCGGCAGAAGCGGAGTCGACGAGGGTGGCAGTGATTCGCTGGGTGGGCGGGTTGACGCAGCCGAAGAAGGGCGCGCAGACCTGCATTTGGCGCCAGGCCTTGACGGTCTTGGTGGTCTTGCTGAAGGACTCGAAGCCCACGCGCTGAGTTGCGGAGAAGCCGTGATTCGGGAGCGCTTGCGCCTTGGCCTCGGTGTTCGCGAGATCCTTGAGCAGGCACAGGCCCGCCTCACCGATGCGACGCCCGCGAGCTCCGTAGCCGTTGGTGTGCACGTCCTTCGGAGCCACGTTCGTCGGCGGCTTGTTTGTCACACCCGTGAAAACCTCGAAGTCGGTGCTCGTCGACTTGCACGACTTGGCCGTGCAGCTCGCCCCGGGGAGCTTGCACAGCAGATCGAGCACCGGGTTCTGCGCGGTCGTGCAGGTTGCGGTCGAGGTGACGGCGTCGCCCGACGGCGTGCTGACCGCCCCCTCGGCCGCCTCGGTGTTCTCTTCGAGCTGATCGGGGGAGACGTCCGTGGCCACGGCACACCCGGCGGATGCGCAGGCGACAACGACGGAGAGGGTGGGGACGATGGCGGCGAGAGAATAGGAACGCATGTTCGAGTCTCCAAGTGGGAGGGTGAGATGCGGGTCAGTGCAGCGGAGTCGACGGTTTGAGATGCGTCGCCCGGCACGCCCCTCCCTGGAGCAGCCCGCGTGCCACGCGGGCTCCAGCGGCCATTTCCGCGGATTCGCGGTCGTCGGTGCGGCCCATTGTCCTGCCCGCCGGACGTTCGGGGCCGGATCGCTGTCCGGTGTTCCGGACAGTGGCGGCGCGAGGCGACGGTGGACCGCAGCTCTTGCGGGACTCACGCGGGTCACCTACCGTGGTCCCATGATCGAGACGCTCCGCTCCTCGCTCTCGTACCTGGCCGCAATTGCCGTGACCGTCTCCTGCACCGCCGACTGCTCCCCGCAACCATCGTCCCGTCAGCAGTCGGGGCCGGTCACCGGCATGGGCGTGGCGCCCGGCGTCGGCATCATCGAGTGCGGCCCGATCCCCTGCGACGTGAGGACCGGGGCGTGCGTGCACTTCGGCGGCAAGCCCCCGCAGTGCGTGCCGAAGGCGCAGCGCGACGGCTACGCCAGCGGTGGCCGGATGGAAGACGCGGTGCTCGACTGCGATCAGGATGCGGACTGCGGTCCGGGCGAGCGCTGCTGTGCGGGGCAATACTGGGGCGGAACCGGACCGCACGTGCACATGTGCGTCCGGGAGCGCTGCCAGGATGCGATCGCGTGCAGGCCGGCGACGGGCTGTCCGGCCGGGTTGGCCTGCGCCCCGCAGGGGGTTTCGGGCGACATGCACTGCGTGCCGGCGATGAGAGGAGTCGCTTGCGGCAACGGGCGTTGCGGAGGCGCGACACCGGTCTGCTGCTGGGACTACACGAGAAACCGCGGGGGGTGCATGGCGGAGCCTGGGCGGAGCGCGGTATGCACGGGAGACGACGAGAATCGGATTCGGTGTCGTGGTCGGAGTGACTGCGGAGGATACGATTGCTGCCAGTACATGGCGCGATCGTCGGACTGTGCGAGCAGTTGTCCCGGAGCGGCGATTGGAGTGCTGTGCCAGACGATGGCGGATTGCCCACCCGAGGGGCCCGGCCCGGGCGGAGCGCGTCAACGATACGATCGCTGCGAGAACGGCTACTGCACCGGGAAGCTGTGCAACATGACGGGAGCGTGGGAGCCGTGTGACGGAATGTGACCGCTCCCCTCCCCTCCCCCTCGTCTCGACTCAGGAATTCTTGCAGCCCTCTGCTCGAATGCCGTCCGACGACGCGGTTGGCAACGCGGAGCCGCTGAAGTACGGTCTCGATCCATGTCGTCGAATCGCCCGTCAACTGGGTCCCAAGAGCTTCCGCACGCACCCATCGAGGTTTCGCGCCGGCAGATGCTCCTGGGTATCCTTCCCGCCGCAGGGCTGATGGCGCCAGGAGTGTACGTCCAGGAGACCGCGGTCGGACGCCCACCGATCCAGGCGGCGGACTGCACGACCACGGGTTTCGTCGGGATTACGGCCGTCAACTACCTCGCAGGGGCGGGCAAGACGATCGCGATTCCTGCGGACCGGTCCGTGGGGAGCTATGCGGAGCTCGCGGCCGCCTATGGGGCGCTTCCGCAGCAGACCTCGGGCATGAATCCCGATCAGTACCAGCGCGTGCGAGCCTTTCACCTCGCCGTTCGAGGGTACTTCGACAACGGCGGAACCCGGGCATGGATTGCGCCCGCGAGGTCTGCGGCGGCAGGGGACGTCCGCGCGGCCCTGTTGCGGCTCACGAGCAGGCACGACGTCTCCGTGGTGGCGGTGCCGGGGCTCGTCGCCGCCGACGTCAGGACTGCGATCCACGACTGCTGCAGCGCAGCCGATGCGGTGGGGGTCATCGACGGGCTCGAGGCTCCGTCGTCGTGGAACCGGCGCGAGGCGGTGCTGGGTTCCCCCTGCTCGAGCCCCGCGCTGGCCGCGTTCGTCCCCTGGCTGCGCGTCCTCGACCCCGCGAGCGGCAAGCCCGTCTCGCAGCCTCCCAGCGGGCACGTGTGCGGACTGCTTGCGAAGACTGCCTCGCAGCGCGGAGTGTGGAAGGCGGCCGCAGGACTGACCGCTTCGCTCAGCGGGATCGCCGGATTGACCACCACGCTGACCTCCACGCAGAAGGACCAGCTCGGTCCCCTCGGGCTCAACCCGCTCGTGCCTGCGACGAGCGGAGGCCAGATCGTCGTGTGGGGCGGCCGCACCCTGGCCGACGATCCGGAGCGCAAGTATCTTGCGGTGGTCCGGCTGCGGAATCACGTTCGCCGCTCGATCATCCAGAGCACGGGCTGGGCGGTGTTCGAGCCCAGCAACGCCGCGACGCACGCGCTGCTGGTGCAGGTCGTCACGGACTTCCTGACGGGGCTTCACCGAAGCGGAGCGTTGATGGGGGCAACCGCGCGAGAAGCGTTCTTCGTGAAGTGCGGAGTCGGGGCCACGATGACGAGCGCCGATGTCGCCAGCGGCCACAAGATCCTGGAGCTGGGCATCGCACCGTTGAAGCCCGCGGAGTTCATGATCGTCCGGGTCCGGTGGACCTCGGCCGGAGCGGGGACCTGATCCGCGGGGAGCGGTCGAAACGGGGACCGGCCACGGCGCGGCTCACGCGTCGAGGTGCTTCATCTGCCGCAGGCGCGCCGTTGCCGCGGCGCGTATTTCGGGGTTCGTGTCGGGACCGTTCACGGTCATTCGCAGCTCGGAGCGCAGCAGCAGCGCCACCAGGGGCACGCCGATGTCGGCAGGGGTGTAGGGGTTGAGCACGATGGCGACGCGCACGCGTCGGCGCACGTTCCAACGCGGGTGACGCACGATCTCCTGGATGATCTCGAGCCGCAGGGGACGCCGCGCTGCGAGGCGCACGATGTCGTCCTCCGTGGTCATCGGATTGGCCAGCACGTTGCGCAGGACCGCCGGGTGGGGATCGAGCAGCAGCTTGTCGAACATGCGTCGGTCGGGACGCCGTGCGAGGGCCTTGCGCTCGCCGAGGGTCAGGGGTCTGCCTGCGCCGTAGTCGGGCACGCGAGGCGCCTCGACGTGGTCCTCGTCGGGAGGACCGCTGCGGTCGGCGACATGGAGCAGCGCACGAACGGGTGATGCGGGCTCCTCGGCGAGACAACGGCGCATGCCGTCGAGCAGGGTCTGGTTCGCGGGGTCCTGGACCAGGGCAGACAGGGCGACGAGAAGGGTTCGCGCGGGCTCTGCGCCGCCGCGCGCGCGTGCGCAGATCCACTCGAGCATACGGACGGCGGTGAGGGGGGTCACGGAAGCGAGCTGGTCGCGCAGGTACGCGATGCGCAGGGTCTGGCTCGAGAGCGACGAGAGGGTACGGAGCAGGCTGTCGGCCAGGTGGGCATCCAGTTGCTCTCGCTCGCTGCTCGGTTTCACGGGGCAAGTCTAGGCGAAGGGAGACCGGAAGCACCACAGCCCTCGGGAACCGCTCGCTTCGAGCCGGAATCCCGATATAGTTGAAGTGTGTGGTCCGTCCCCTCCGCCATACCGGCCGTGCCGCAACACGCGCGGGTGGCGAAGCAGTCCCTTCAACACGCCGTGAGACAGCTCAGCTCCGAGGGGAAGGAAGCGACGGCGTCGCACCTGGCCTCGGAGCTCGCCCGGTTCGAGACGCGTCAGCCGTTCGTGGGACGCACCGTGGTCGAACGATTGGCGGTGCCGCTCGACGATGTCGCCCGCGGGCTCGGGGTGCATCTGGTGCTGACGATCTTCCTGGCGTTCGAGCACGCGTTCGGAGGGCGGCTCCGGGTGGTGAGCGAAGCGGATTGGGAGCGTGCGGAGCTGCTGTGGACGACGGACGAGGGGCTTCGCAAGGCGGATCCGACGGCCTGTCTGGAGTCCGACGACGTGGTTGCGACGTTCCAGCCGGAGCTCACGGGATACGCGCGGGGGCTGCTGGAGGACACGATCGCGCAGCAGGATGAAGCCGTCGATCTCGACGATCTGGACGGGGTGTACCGGCTCGCGCTGCTCGAGGTGATCGCCCTGTCGTATGCGGTCGCTCCGCCGGAAGCGGGCGAGGCGGACGGGGAGACGACCGTCTGCTAGCGAGCCGTGCCGTCAGGTCGTGGTGGTGCCCGCCGTCGCGATGATGAATACTGGCGCCGCATGACGGAACGACGCTCGCTGCTGCGCTCGATCAGACTCGCGGACTGGCGGCTCCGCGCGTCGTGGTCCTGGCGCGGTGCGGTCGTCGCGGGGGCAGCGCTCTCGGCGTTCTTCACCCTGAGCATCGTGTACCTCGCCGTGCGGGGACACGGAGCGTCGGTGGGCAACGTGCCCGCACGCGCAGCGCTGTGGATCGGATGGGCCGCCGGGGCGCTGATTGCCTGGTGGAACGCCACGGATCGTTCGCATGCCGACCGATCCGAAGGGATCTCCGCCCTCGCCCGGTGTCACGGGTTGAACGAGCGGCTGCTGCCTGCGGCGCGGGCGCTCGCCGCGTGGTGGCGCTTGTCGCTCCTCGTCGGCGCTGCGCTGCTGCCGGTCGCGATCGCTTCGATTGCCGCGGCGCCGGACCGCGGTCTCCTGATCGCGCGCGTCGGGGCGCTCGCCGTGCTCGCGCTGTTCGCGTTGGTGACGGGCCTGGTGGGCGGGGCGGTTGCCTCGTTGTGCGGGGCGGCAAGCCCGCGACATGGCCGGTCGCTGCTGCTCTTGATCGTGCTGCTGCCGTGGGCGATGGACGGGGTGGTGACGCAGGGGCGTGCGGGAGCGGGCTCACTGCCGGGGCTGCTGTCCGCGATCGCGACGATGGCGAGCCGGCTGGGGTCGGGCGCATGAGCGACGGCACGGTGGTACACGCCCTGGGGCTGCGCGGGCATGATGCGCACGGCGCGTTGACGGGGCTCGATCTGTCGCTGCCATCGGGGACGGTGGGGTGTCTGGTGGGGGGACGCTCCGACGGGACCAGCGTGCTGGCGCGGATGCTGGCGGGCAGCGAGCGGCCCGCGAGCGGGCACCTGATCGTGGGCGGGCTTCCGCCGTGGTGGTCGGCCTCGACGCGAGCGCGGATCGGGGCCTTGCTCGACGAGCCGGAGCTGGCGGACGTGGGGACGGTGCGTGAGCTGCTGGCGCTGGCGCGCAGACTGCGCGGCGATTCGCCCGAGCGCGAGAGCTGGTTCGAGGCGATCGGAGCGTCGTCGCTGCTGCGCAGGCCCATCGGCGGGCTCGATCGCAGGGAAGTGCGGACCGTGGGGCTCGCGCTTGCGTTGTCGGCGCCCGCGCCGCTCCTGGTCGTGCTTCACGAGCCGCTGGCCGACGTCGTGAAGGCCGACGCGACGGTGCTGCGCGAGGTGTTGCACCGTCGTGCGAGTGAGGGGGCGTGCGTGCTGGTGCTGACGGCATCGGCGGCCGACGCAGCGGCGCTGGCGGACGACGTGGCGACGCTGAAGCAGGGGCGAGTCGATCGGGCGGTGGGGGCACCGGACACGGACGAGCTGGCACCTGGGGCGGAGATCGAGCTGCGGGTGTGGACGGACAAGCCGCGCCAGGTTGCGGCCGCGCTCGCGGGGGAGACGTCGGTAGCGGCGTTGTCGTTCTCGGCGAGTGACGACTCTGTGCCGGTGGCGGTGCGGAGCAGGGAGCTGGCAGCGAGCGCGAAGGCCGTGGCGCGGGTGTGCCTGGAGTGCGGCGCGGAGCTGCGGGCGATGCAGGCGGTAGCGCCCGGAGGCCGCGCGATGCACGACGCGGGCGGGCAATCCCCGCGGAAGGCGGCGCCATGAGCGCGGCGTCGGCGAGCTTCCAGGCGGGCACCTGGTTGGTGCTGCGACGGGTCGGGCGGCGGCACGCGATGGGGATCACGGCAGCGGCGGTGGCCTTCGCGGCGATTGCTTCGTATGCCGAACGAAAGGCGGTCGTCTCGGACGCCGCGAGTCGCGCGCTGCAGGGACCGGGGTTCGGGCTCGCGCTGCCCATCGCCGCGTTTGCCGTGCTGTCCTGCTCCCTGGGACGAGGGCGTCTGGAGGCCGGGGTGAGCCCTGCCGCGGCCCTGGGCGCCCATCGACGTCTCGCCGCCCTCGGTGCCCTGGTCGGCGCCGCGGTGGTGGCCGCGGCGATCGGGGCGCTGATTGCGTGCGTGACGGCCCTCGCCGGGCACGGCCCCCCTTCGGCCGCATCGGTCTCCGACGCGCTCACCTCGTCGTGGATCGGAGCGCTCACGGCGGCCTGCTACACGTTCTACTTCGGCGCCGGGGCCAGCTTCGGAGCGCAGGGCGGCGGACGCGTGATCGCGCTCGGGCTCGATCTGCTCATCGGTCCCCTCGCCACGCCCGTGGCGGTGCTCTTCCCGCGTGCGCACGCGCTGAACCTGCTTGGACGTCCGGAAGCGGTGCCGGGGTGGAGCCAGGCTGCGAGCACGATCGGGCTGGTGTCCCTCGCCTGCTTCTTCGCCCTGATGGCCGTGCGTCGCACCCCCGATTGAGCTTCGCCGCAACCGCCGGGAACTTTTCCGCGCCCCCTGCGTGTAAGCTGGTGAGAGCGTCATGGCAGCAGCCCCGGACACACCGGGCCTCGGCGTCGTCGCGCCGCGCCCCGAAGAGATCGACGCGGCCACCCTCGAGGCGTGCCGCAAGCGGGATCGGGCTTCGCTGCAGCGGTTCGTGCTGACCTACCAGCGGACGGTGTTCGCCTTTCTTTCGAGGATGCTCGGGCACGGCCCGCACGTGGAGGACGTGGCGCAGGAGGTGTTCGTGAAGGCGTGCGGCGGATTGCCGCGCTTCGATCCATCGGGCCCGGCCCGGGTGTCGACCTGGCTGCTGGGGATCGCGAGCCATGCGGCGATCGATCATCGCAGGCGCAATCGACGGAAGCTGGTGTCGCTCGAAGAGGTGGCGCCTGGGGTGGACGCGAGGACGCCGGAGCTCGAGCAGCAGCGCAGGGAGCTGTTGGGAGCGTTCGAGCGGGCGGCGTCGCGGCTCGACGACGATCAGCGTGCGGTGTTCGTGCTGGCGGAGTTCCACGAGCTGGGGATGGCGGAGATCGCGCGGACGCTCGGGGTGCCGGAGAACACGGTGAAGACGCGGCTATTTCGAGCGCGTGAGCGGATGCGCGCCATGCTCGAAGGAGTACGGGAGGAGTAGATGACTCTGCAGGACTGGAAGCAGTGGCCGGCGCAAGACCCCCCCGCGGACTTCGCGGAGCGGACGGTCGAGGCGATGCTGCGCGCTTCCGCTTCTCCTCGCCCACGAAGGCTCGATCGGAAGTGGGCCTTCGGGCTGGCGTTCGCAGCGACCCTCGCGGCGGCGGGGGCGTGGGCCGCGGTCGAGCTGACCCGGCCGCGGGTGACGTCGCCTCTGCCTGCGACTCCCCCGGCTCCTGCGGCATGTGCCCAGACTCCGGAAGCGACGGCCGCTCGCGTGGCGGGCCCGGCCGTGGTCGCTTCCTCCGCGCCGAGCGTCGTGCCGCCTGCTCCGATCGTGCGGCCCAGGCCGAGCGCAACCGCGTCCGCGCCGCCGCCTGCGCCGTCGGCGTCCGCGCCCGAGATCAGGAACATCCGAACGCCTCGGTGCGAGTGCGCGCCGAATGCCGGTTTCTGCACCTGCGTCGATTGAGCCCGCACACTGCGGGAAAAGCGAAGAGACGAGGCCCGCGAGAAGGGCGGGCGACAACCCTGCCGCGTGGCGGCAGCAAGGAGGAGTCCATGATCCGCAAGCTGATGACGATCGGGTGTGCAGTGGTGGCGTCGAGTCTGGTGGCCGGCACGGCGGTCGCCGAGGACTTCCAAACTCGCGCGGAAACGCAGGTCGTGACGGACCCGAACAACCGCGGCTACGGCTACGTCTTCCGGGACGATCCGCTCAACGCAGACGGGATCGGATCGACCTCGGCGTCGATTGTCGTCCGCCCGCGAGCGGGACATGCTCTGCTCATCCGCCCTCGAATGCAGTTCGTCACCGAGATGCTCAAGAGCGTCGAGAACCTGTGAATGCCATGCGCCGCCATCTGCTGATGCTCGTTCCGATTCTCGGCCTGGCCGTCGCGGGCTGTCCCACGCCGACGCAGTACGGCGGGCCGATTGCGGTGGATACCGAAGGGTTCGCGGCGCGCATGGCATGGCTGTGCCGGTGGGGAGTCCACGACGGCAACGACCAGGGCTGCTTCGACCCGAAGGCGAAGGGCGCAGAGCGTGCTGCGGAGCAGGAGGCGGATGCCGGAGGGCCGATCGAGAGCGATCGATCGGAGCGCCGAAGCGCAACGCGCACGGTGCGGATCGAGGGCGTGGACGCGAGCGTCGCGGAGCGCCGGGGGGACGATGCCGGTGCGATGGAGGCGCAGGCCGCGGCGCCGGAGGCGAGTGTCGAGACGCCGTCCGCGGAGCCGGAGCCGGACCCGTACCCCGAGGAGCCGCAGGAGCCGGAGCCGCCCGCCCCCCCGGACAGTCCGGGGGAAGACAAGGAGCGGAGTCGATAGCGAGCCGCTGCGCGGGACTCAGCCGCCTGCGACGCGGACGATCGCATCGAGGAAGCGCTTCTCGGCCCGTGCATCGTAGGGCAGGTCGAGGCGCAAGACGGCGCGTTCCGGGATGTCGAGGCGACGCAGGATGTCGGGCAGCACGTCGCGTCTCGCGCTGGCCAGCACGAGCCCCTGCTCGCGCGTGCGGAGCGCGGCGGCGATCGCATCGAAGTGACCGGCTCCCTTCGACTCGAGCGCCCCCCACGAATCGATGACACAAACACGCGCGTCGCTGCGCTCCTTCTCGAGCCATGCGCGTGCGGTGGCGAAGGCTTCGTCGTCGAAGCGGAACGCGGCGAAGCCCTCGCGGGAGGAGGCGGAGCGACGGGCGAGCGCATGATTGCCGGCCTTGCCGATGCGAGTCAGGTCGTAGCCAGCGAGCTTTCCTTGGGTCTTGTGGGGGAGCTGAACGCAGCCGCACACGCCGATTCCGCGGGCGACCAGAGCGCGCACGAGGCGAAGGATGCGGGAGCTGGCGTCCTGACCGTGGCCGCGGGTGACGATGGCGCAGCGGATCGGGGGACGAGAGGGCGAGGCCGCGGGCTGGGTGCGAGGCGCTGCGCGCTGCGGGGGTTTGGGTGCGCTCTGGAAGCTGTCGCCGGCGCCGGAGAGATAGCGGATCTCTCCCGAGCCTTCTGCGTCGTAGCCGGGCAGCGATCGGATCGCCTCGCGGAAGGCTTCGGATTGCAGCACCTGCCAGCAACGGATGAGGCACGGGTTGCCGAGGGAATCGGCGCGCGCGACGAGGGCGAGGGAGCGGGAAGCGAGGGGGAGGAACGGCAGGGAGAAGCGATCGGCCCAGGCAGCGGAGGTCCAGGCGAGATCGGCGCGTCGGGCGACGACGGCGGCGATGGTGTCGGCGTGCGAGAGGACTTCGAGGGCGCGGGAGTGGACGCGGACCGGATCGATGCCTTCGCGTTCGAGGACGCCTTCGAGGATGGAGCGGGGGTCGGAGCCGGAGGTCCAAGAGGCGAGGCGCTGGCGTTTGGTGGAGAGCAAGGCGAGGGAGGGGGCGGGCCCGCCGGGGCAGGCGGCGAGGCCGAGCTGGACGTGGGCGAGATGGATGCGCGCGAGAGGGATCGAGGGCGGTTCGGGGAGATCACCGAGGACCGCGACGGCGAGCACGGAGCCGTCGAGGAGCGGCTCGAGGGGGACGCGCCGGTTGCGGGACACGCGACCGAGCAGCGGCGCGCGATCGCGGTGCAGCAGGGAGAGCAGCAGATCGACAGCGAGGTCGTCGTCGGCCGCGAGGAAGCCCGGGAGCCCTTGTGTGGCAATTTGTTTCTCTTCGTTACCCGCGCGGCCGCGTCCTCCGCGGCTCCAAGAGGCGAGCTCGGCGGCCTGAAAGCGCCACTGTCCGCCGACCCTCGAAGCGGGCAATCCCTGCTTGAGGAGCCTGTACATGTGCTTCGGATGCACGCGAAGGAGAGCGGCTGCCTCCTTGGTGGTGAGCCAGCGCCCGGCAACGTCGGTAGCCATCGCGGTCCGCAAACTTTCACAACCACCCACAACGTGCAACACCCATCACCGTCGAGTGCCGGCCGCGCAACGCCGCCTCCGCTATGTTCGTCCCGCCTTCCCGCACGCAGTCTCTGTGAGAGCCGCCGTCCACCGCGCGCGACTGGACCGGACAGCAGCCCACGCAGTGGGATCGGGCCCCGATTCGCGGCGCGGGAAGGCTGTTTTCCCCCCCAGAGTCCGTGCACCAAGCAGGTACCACCATGCGCATCGAGCGTCTGCTTCGCTTCCTCCCTGCCACCTGCATCGCCCTGGCGGCTCTCGCCGGAGCCTGCTCCGACGACTCCGACGGCGACGGCGCCACGAGCAGCCCGCAGACCTCTTCGCGCTCCTACAAGGGGCACGAGAACGACAAGGACTCGAACGCGTTCGTGACGGTCTACCGCAACACGCTCGGCACGCGGCTCGACGACTGCCGCACGTGTCACAAGGGAGGCGAGTTCACTTCGGGCGGCGCGAAGATCACGCAGAACGCGTGCGACTTCTGCCACCTCATCCTGCACCCTGCCTCCGGCTACGCCGAGCCGCAGCCCACCGCCTTCGCCGACACCCTCAACCCGTTCGGCAAGGACTACGTCGCAGCGGGTCGCAGCGAGGCGGCCTTGCAGGCGATCGCCGCCAAGGACAGCGACGGCGACACCTACACGAACCAGCAGGAGATCGACGCGCTGATGTACCCGGGCGATCCGGCGAGCATGCCCGGCCAGCCGGTGGCTCCGGGCAAGACCTTCACCACTGCGCAGCTCCAGGGCCTCGCCAACCACACCCAGTTCCAGCTCGCCAACTCCACCAAGCAGCAGTTCGACAACTACGTCACCTACAAGGGCGTCAAGGTCGTCGACCTGCTCACGGCCGCCGGCGTCGATACCTCCAGCCCCGAAGTCCAGGGCATCACGATCATCGCGATCGACGGCTACCTCAAGTCGTTCACGATCGCGCAGGTGACGGGGCAGTATCCGGCGGGGCTGTTCTACGGCGGGCTCGACACCGCGACCCTCGGGACCGAGTGCGGCTTCGTGCAGTACCCCGACTCGATGCCGTCGGGGCTGTCCGACGGCGCCCCGATTCCGGGAGAGCAGTGGCTGATCCTGGCCTACGAGCGCGACGGCGTGAAGATGGATCCCTCGACGCTGGATCCGACGTCCGGCAAGATCAACGGCGAGGGGCCGTTGCGGATCGTGGTGCCGCAGTTCAAGCCGGGCAAGCCGGATCGGGGATCGCAGTACTCGCCGACCAACTGCAACGACGGCAACGACTTCGACGGCACCAAGGATCACAACGCCGGAGAGATGGTCCGCGGGGCGATTGCGATCCGGGTCGATCCGCTCCCGGCGGGCTACGAGGACTTCGACTATCGCAACGACGGGTGGTCGTACATCGGCAACGGCTCCATCCTGGTCTACGGACAGGGCGTCAAGTAGGCTCCGCGTCCATGCGGAATCCGTTGCGCCTCGCGGTCGTGGCCGCAGTGCTCTTCACGAGCGCTCCGGCCGCTGCCTACGAGGTCGCCGATCACACCGACGTCTACGCGTACTTCAAGCAGTGGTACGCGCTGTCCGAGGGGATGCCGGAGGCGAAGGGTAACCTGCAGAGCCCGAGTCGGGACGAGGCGGTAGACGAGGCGAGCGGGTTCCGTTTCGCGGCGGTCCGTGCGGGAATCCGGACCCGCACGAAGGACAACCGCTTCGGATTCGAGGCCCAGCTCCGCCTCGAGCGGGACCCGCAGCTGCTCGAGTGCGAGGGGCGTGTCACCTTCGCTCCCTGGCTGTCGCTGCACGCCGGGCAGATGAAGATCCCGAGCGTGTACGAGAACCTGATGAGCGACACGGGCATCGACTTCATGGTGCGCTCTCAGATGGCCAGCGCCGCTGCGGACTACGCCCTGTCGCGCACGACCTACGCCTCCTCGCTGTTCTACGGCAACCTCTCGCAGCTCCGCGACCTGGGAATCGCGGCGAAAGGCGAGGTCAAGCTCGGCCCGGTGCCCCTGCGCTACTTCGGAATGGTCGGCAACGGCCTCGGCGCCAACCTCTACATCGGCGGCAACAGCGGAAAGGAATACGTCATCACCAACAGCCCGGGCGACGTGTACCTCGGACTGCGCACCGAGGTCGATCCGTGGCCCGGAGTGCTGCGACTCGGAGGCTTCGCCTCCCACAACCGCCACGACGACATGCTGTTCAACAGCGGGCGCGCGGTCGTCGACGTGCACCGTCACGCCTGGGGGAGCGACCTGCAGGTCGATCTCGCGCGCTCGGGAATGCGCGCGTCGGGAGCGTACTCGCGCGGCACGACCCTCGACGACTTCGACGACAACGGCAAGAAGGACCTGATGTGGTCGGGGTGGGAGTGGAGAGTGGTCTGGCGGCTCAATCCCGTGCTCCGCCTGCTGGCGCCCTGTCGCATGCTCGAGGCTCACGCGTTCGAGATCGGCTTCCGGCACGATGAGCTCTCGACCGAGAGCGACGAGTCCGGCGTGGTGGTGCGTCGCACGGCGAACACGGTGGGGGTCAACTACCTGTACCGGAGCTGGATGAAGGTCCAGATGAACTACGTGCAGCGGCGGATTGACGACCCGTTCGAGCCGGATCTGTCGGGCAACGCGTGGCTGATGAGCCTGCAGGTGAAGATCTGAGCAGAGGGCTCCCGCGGAGTCTCAGAACCCGTGCGCGGCCTTGTAGCAGGGGCCGTACGCCGTCATCGCCGAGGTGAACGCAGCCTCTTCGGTGGTGCACACCTCTTCGCTCTTGCCGAGCGCCTTCGTGCAGTCCGCCGCACGACAATCGTAGAACGCCTTCCACGCGTCACGCACGTGCGCCTTCGCGTCGCACGTCGGATCGATCCACGCGAGCTCGTTTCGCATCGCCTTCTTGCAGCTCTGCAGGGTCGCGTCGGGATACCGGGGCGGATTGGAGACGTTCTCGTTCACGCACGCAGCGGTCTTGTCGCACAGCCCGTCCATCGAGGCGGTGTACGCGTCATCGGCGTACAAAGACGCCTCGGCGTAGTCGGGCTCGTGCGCGTTGGCCTGCAGCCCCATCGTCGGCCCGGCATTGATGAAGGTCCCGACCGAGCACTTGATGCGCAAGGGCTGGAACCCCACCCCGGCCTTGGTCCCGGTGACGACGTAGTCCCCCGGCGGCACGTGGCGATAGAACGCGCCGCCGTCCACCGTGGTGGCCGTGATGCCTTCGTCGGGAAGCACGCTCTCGTTGAAGTAGATCGGCCCCGACTCCGCAGGCAATGCGGGGAGGATCGCGAGCTGGGAGCCGGCCTCGCCCTGGCGGTGCTTCATGAACAGCGAGCCGCCGAGGCGGGTGACGGTGGTGACGATGGCGCAGTACTTGTCGAACTGGGGATCACCGACGATGAACAGCATGCCGCCGAAGATGAGCGACGACGGCATCTGGATGCTGAACGGATCGATCCCGCGGGGTCCGAGCTTGAAGGTCGCGGTCTGCGTGGTCACGTAGCCGGTGCGCGAGGCCACCAGCGTCACGTCGGTCCCCTCCTCCAGCCCGTCGATCTCGAAGTGCGCATCCGCGCCCGTGATCGCGAAGAACTCCGGATGCTCCAGCACCCTCACCGTCACGCTGTCGAGCCGCTCGCCCTGGACCTCACTCATGAACGCGAACACGTCGCCCCGCACCGCCACGAGCTTCGGCATCGCCGAGCAGTCCGCGCGGCAGTGGCCGTAGGTCCCGTTGTCGATCCCCTGGTCGCACTTCTCCGCGCCCTCGGTCACGCCGTTGCCGCACTCCCCAGCGGGAGGTGCTTCGGCTTCAGAAGCATCCACCGGCGCGGCAGCCTCTGCCTCCATCGCCACGTCGGGCTCCGCTGCAGCGTCGACCGGCGACGCTGCCTCCTTCTCCTGGCTGGCGTCCTTGGGCGCCGTCGCGTCCTTGGAGTGGCCCGCGTCGGCAGGAGGCGCGGAGTCGGCCTCGAACTCATCGCTGTCCGACTCTGCGCTGTCGCAGGCAGTGAGGACGAGCAGACAGGCTGCTGCGGCGGGGAGCAGGCGGAGCGCGGGGCGGAGCGTGGACAGAAGCCTCGGGACGGGACGCATCGTGTCCCGAGGGTAGCGCAGCCGGACCGCCGGGCGGTGGAAGACTTGGAGCGCCTCGGCGAGGGAATCACCCGGAGCGCTTCTTCGAAGGCTTTCGAGGGAGTGCACGCGCTGCAGCGCGCGTTCGGGGCGGCTCCGGGACGCCGCGTTCGACGTAGTCCGGCAGGCGTCGCGCGCGGACGGCGTCGAACATCAGCGCGGTCTGCAGGTGCGCGATCTCGGGGCGGGAGGTCAACGCGTCGAGAGCGAAGTCGCGCAGGTGCGCGGCATCGGCGACGGCGACGTGGATGAGGAAGTCGTCGGGGCCTGCGACGTGGTAGACGGCGACGACCTCGGGCAGGGCGAGCAGGTGGGCGCGCAGGGCATCGACGTCGCTGCGGGTGTGCTGGCGCAATCGCACGGCGATCATGGCCTCCATCTCGATTCCGAGGACCCACGGGGCGACATCGGCGTGGAAGCCCCGCAGAACATCGTTCGCTATCAGACGTCGCACGCGTTGCAGGCAGCTCGAGGGGGCGAGGCCGATCTGGGCGGCGAGCTCCTTGTTGGACAGGCGCGCATTGTTCTGGAGCGCGCCGACGATCCGTCGATCGATTCGGTCCAGGGGCTTTCGCGCGGGCTCATTCGGCATTTGATTTCGTTTCGACGCCATGGTCCGCAGATTATGCTCTATCGCGTATCTCGTGACGAACAAAGAAAGGAATCTCGTGATGCAGCCCTTTGATCCCGCCGCCGCCTATGCTGCGAGCCGCCACACCTTCGGGGAGCACGGGGGCGTGAACATGAGCATCGAGGCCAGCTCGACCTTCACGGTGATGGCCGCCTCGACGATGCCCGCCATCTTCGCCGGGGATCGCACGCCGGACCGCGATGGATGCTTCCTGTATGGGCGTCACTTCAACCCGACGGTGTACGCGCTTGCCTCCGAGCTGGCGGCCTTCGAGGCCACGCAGGCAGCCTACTGCACGGCGAGCGGGCTCTCCGCCATCGGCGCAGTGATCACCCAGCTCTGCAACTCCGGTGATCACGTCGTCGCCTCCAACACCCTGTACGGCGGGACCCATGCGCTGCTCGGCGAGTACCTCCCGGCGAAGGCAGGGGTTCACACGACGTTCGTCCCGATCTCGGATCTCGATGCCGTCGAAGCTGCCTTCACCCCCAAGACCCGCCTTCTGTACACCGAGACCCTCGCCAACCCCACGCTCGTGGTCGCCGACCTTCCCCGCCTCGCCGAGATCGCACACCGCCACGGCGTGCCCTTGGTCGTGGACAACACCTTCTGTCCGATCTTCATCACCCCCTCGCGCTTCGGCGCCGACGTCGTCGTGCACAGCCTCACCAAGTACATCAGCGGCGCCTCGGACCTCATCGCCGGCGCGGTCTGCGGCTCCTCCGAGCTGATCGCGAAGATGATGGACCTGCACATGGGCTCCCTCATGCTGCTCGGCGCCACGATGGATTCGCGCATCGCCTTCGAGCTCGCGCTCCGTCTGCCTCACCTGCCTCTGCGAATGGCCGAGCACGGACGCCGCACCCTGGAGATCTGCTCGCGGCTCGAGAAGGCCGGCGCGCACGTGCGCTACCCCGGCCTCGAGAGCCACCCGCAGCACGCGCTCATCCGCTCGCTGGCCAACCCGGGCTACGGCTTCGGCGCGATCTTCACCGTGGACCTCGGCACCACCCAGCGTGCCAACACGTTCCTCGAGCGGATGCAGAACCAGCACCACGCCGGCTTCATCGCAGTGAGCCTCGGCTACGCCGAAACCCTGATGACCTGCTCGGCAATCTCCACTTCGAGCGAGCTCGACGACGCCTCGATGCGCGCGGCGGGCATCAGCCCCGGACTCGTGCGCCTGTCCCTCGGCTACACCGGCACCGTCGACGATCGCTACGAGCAGATCCGCGAGTCGCTGCAGTTCGTGGGCGCGCTGGGCTGATCGATCCCGCCCTCTCGCGTCCCCCCTCCTACGGCACGACCACCGGGAAGTCCTGGCCTTGCATGCTGGTGATGGGGAACTGCCTTCTCCGAAGATGGGTGTCCGACAGGGTCGCAACCTCGTCGCTCACATACGACAGCAGGTTGAACACCGTCACCGAGCTTCCGACCCGCGGAGCCTTGCCCGCAAGCCCCTGCAGCAACGCGTAGGTGAACACCCCGTGGCCCAGCGCCGGCACCTCGCCGGCGTACTCCTTCGCCTGCGCCGCCGCGATGATCGCCATCCCTTCGGCACGCGAAAGCCGCTTGATGGCATCCACGTCGGCCGCCCCGCGCATCGCCACCAGCATGTTCTCGGTCGCCGCCGCCCCTGCATGGCACGTGTCGAGAATGACCAGCTTCTTGCGCGCTGGAATGGGACGAAGCTGGCTGCTGAGCACTTCGTCGGTCACGCCGCGGGAGCACAGCGACGTGTCGCTGCGCAGGGAGGCGTCGTAGGGCACGAGCATGTAGTGCATGTCGTTTGCCCCAGGGCACTGCACGACGGTGCCGTGTCCGGCTGCATAGAACACGAACACGTCCTGCTGCTCCACGCCCTTGGTGAGCCCTGCGGCAGCTTCCGCGAGCTTCTCCCGGGTGACGGCGGAATCCTTGAGGCGGACCACCTGGACCTTGCCGTACAGCTTCCCCTCCTGGGCCTGGAAAGCCCGCACCACCGCGTCGCCGTCCGCGTTCGCAAAGGAGAGCTTCAAGCTCGGATCCTGGTAGTCGTCCACGCTCACGGCGAGCAGGTGAAGATTCGGTCGCCCCGTCGCGGCAGCGTCGAGCGCGACCTTCGCCTTCGCCCGCGTGCTGCGGACCTTGCCGATCACGCTGTATGCCTCCGCCACGATCTCGTTGTCACCAGGACCGAGCAGGACGTCGATCGAACGATCGAGCCAGGCGGCACTCGGGCCGTCGAGCTCCAATCCGCGTCCGGCGTCCACGCGCACCCCATTGACAAAGACCCGGAGCTCCGAGATTCCGCCGCCGGCGTCGGTGGCGCGCACCCGCACGGTGAGCTTCGGGTCCGAGACCTTCGCAGAGGGCTTGTCGGAGAACTCGACGCGGGGAGGCAATCCGATCCCCTGCTGGGCGTCGGGACGCGGCGCGAGCGATCGGCCCGCGATGAGGTCCGCGACCAGATTCGGGTGGTGGAACCTCTCGAACAACTGATCCGCAGATACCATGGGTGAGCGGAGCCGATCGGCGCCGACCCGGAACCAGATCCGCCCGAACGCCTTGTCGTCGCCGTCGAACTGACCGTCGTCCGTGTAGGCAATCGAGCCGTCTTCCTTCGAGCCGTGCAACGACACCGATGCACCGTCGGTCACCCGGAAGAGGTGTATCTCGTCACTCGTGGAAGCGAGAATGGCCTTGTCGCCCGCGGCCCACTTCATCCACGAGATCGAATGAGGCAGGGGGAACCGGCTGCGCTGCTGACCGTTCCTGTCCCAGACCACGATCTCCTTGGTGGGTCGGACGGTTCGAGCGGCGATCGACTTGCCGTCGTGGCTCCAGTCCATGTCCCACAGCTCGTCGTCGGGCCGGGGCGTGAGCTTCGCGGTGACCTTTCCGGTCGCGACCTCGACGACGACCATGCTCTTGGCCTTGAACGTGTTGGCGATACGGCATTCCACGACGACGGCGTCGCCTTGGGGCGAGACGAGCTGATTGCCCTGGACGCAGTCGCCGGTCTGCAGACGCACGTTCCGCAGGTGTCGTCCGTCGGACAGACGCCAGATGTCGAGAACTCGCCCCTTGTCCGAATGAGCGAGGATCACTTCGCCCGACGGCGTCACCGTGGTCGCCGAGGCGACATCGTATCGGTGCTTGCCGAACGTGCGGACCGTGCGTCCCGTGGCGACGTCGAGCACGGCGTACTGCGCGTCCCGCTCCTTCGGAAGGGGCTTCCCGGGCTTCGAGGCTTCCGTGTATCGCGCCACGATCAGCTTGCCGTCCGGGCTCCAGACCGCTTCGTCGAAGTACTGACCTGCGGGCGCCGCGAAGCTCTTGCGCTTCTCACCGGTGTTCGAGTCGTAGACCTCGACTCCGTCCGGCAATGCCATGACGAGCGATCCGTCCGGGCTCATGAACGACTTCGAAACGTAGCTGGAACGAATCCTCGACCGAAGACGCCCCGCGGCGAGATCCCACACCAGCGCGCCGCTCGACACCGTCATGCCGTCACGGCTCGCGCTGCTGTGCGCCCCCGGACGCTTGCTCCCCGTCTGCTCCCACAACCATTCGTTCCCCGACACATCCAGCACGCGCAGCACTGCGACCTCTTCGCCCGTCGTGTCGTGCTTTCCCCGCGTGCTGAGAGCCACCTTCGTTCCATCCGGGCTCCAGCGCACCGCCCCCCCCGCGAACCACTCGTTCAGCGACCGCACCTTCTTCCACGTGGTCGCGTCCGCGACGTGGGGATCCTTCCCGGAGATCGCAGCGAGCTTGCCATCGACACTCCAGTCCACACGAACCGCTCCTGGCAACTCCTTGCGCACGGCGCCGGTCGCCGCATCGACGACGACCGCGGAGCCCTGCAGGGTGCTGATGGAGAGCAGCCCGTCCGGCCCCCACACGAGCCATGGCCGTCCGTTTGCCTCGCCATCCTGGACCCGGACCACCCGCGGCGCGCCCTTGCCCACCTCCCACGCGTGCACGCTGGTCTTCCCCGATTCGAACACCGACCAGGCGACCCATCGTCCCTTCGCTCCCAACACCGGGTAGACCCAGCGCCCTACGCCCGGAACGGCAGTCTCCGCGACCTGCTTGCGCCCCTGCAGGTCGTAAACCACGATCTTCCTGGAACCCGTCTTCGTGTCGCTGAAGAGCTGCGTCACGCGCGTCCCATCCGCGCTCCCAGCCGCAGTGAACGAAAGGTTCGGTCCCACTTCGATCGGGTGCGCCGCGACCTCGCCCGTCACACCATTCCAGGCTTTCTGAGCGGGCCAGAGAGCCAGCGCGGTCTCGCCGATCCACGCACCCCAGGTTTCCGAGCTCAATCCCTCGGAATACGACGCGCGCTCCAACCCGGTCGTGGCGTCGAGGATTCTCACGCTGGGGCCAGACATGGACACAGCGAGGAAAGAGCCGTCGGGACTCCACTGGACGTCGTTCACGCTGTCGGACAGCCCGGCTTGCATGACGAAGACCGGCTTGCCCGCCACGGTGGGCGCAGGCGCCGGGGGCGCGACCGCACGCGTGGATCCGGAGGCGGCAGAGGAGGTGGGCGCGGTCACAGGGGCCGGCGGGCTGCCGCAGGCGGCGGCGATTGCGGACAGGGACACGGCCAGCGCAGACAAGCGGATACGAAGCATGCGATCGCAGTGCAGGAGCGGACGCGCCGAGTCAAGGGGGAGGGCGCGAGCGCCTCCGCACCTGCCTACCTGCGCCCCCGCACGAACGGCAATCCCAGCCCCGCAGGCGCCCCCAGCCTCCTGCGGAACGACTCCCGCGACCCCACGATCAGCACGACAATCGTGAACAGGTACGGAAGCATGTTGAGGAAGTACCCGAGGTTCGGATTGCGAAACAACGGCAGGTCCGGCACGCCCTGCAGATCGAGCGGCAATCGCCGGATCGCTCCGAACAGCCACGCACCGATCGCCGCGCGCACCGGATCCCATCCGGCGAAGATGACCAGCCCCACGGCGATCCACCCCTGCCCCGCCGTCATCCCCTCCACCCATCCCGGAGTCACCGCCAGGCTCAAGCTCGCCCCGGCCATTCCCGCGAAGACCCCGCCGACTGCCACGTACGCGATACGCTGCGACACGACACCGATCCCCACAGAATCCGCTGCAGCCGGGTGCTCGCCAATCGCGCGCAGGTGCAGGCCGGCGCGCGTCCGGTAGAGGTAGTACCACACGACAGGGACCACGAGGAATCCGAGGATCACGACGATGTTCTGATCGAACAGCACGGGTCCGACGATCGGAATCCCACGCAGCGCGGGGATCGACGCGGACGGCAGGCGTGCGGCCGCGGCCTTGCTGTCCACCAGCGGCGCGCCGATCACTGCGCTCAAGCCGGTGCCGAGGAAGGTGATGGCCAGTCCGCTGACGACCTGATCGGCGCGCAGAACCACCACGGCGATGGCGTGCACCAGGCTCAGCGCCGCTGCCGCTCCCATGGCGGCAAGCAGCCCGAGCCACGCGCTCCCCGTCGCGTCGGCCACGCCGTACCCCGTCATCGCGCCCACGAGCATCATCCCCTCGACGCCGAGGTTCAACACGCCGGCGCGCTCCGTGATGAGCTCTCCCAGAGTCGCAAACAGGATCGGAGTCCCGCGAGCCACTCCCGCGGCCAGCAGTCCCACGACGAACGTGTGCCAGCCCGCAGCGTTCATGCCCCCGCCTCCGCGCGACTCACGCGCAAGCGGTACCGGGCGATCCCCTCGGCACCGACGATGACCAGCAGCACGAGGCCCTGAAGCATCTGCGGGATCCCGGCGGGCTGGATCTCCTTGCCGCCGACCAGCAGGCCGCCAAAGAGCACCGACACGACTACCACCGCCCAGGGGCGCAGCCCCGCGAGCCACGCGACGATAATCGCTGTGAAACCGAAGCCGGGCGAGAAGCGGTCCTGCAGGCGGTGCACGACGCCGGCGACCTCGCTCATGCCCGCGAGTCCCGACAGCGCACCGGTCAGGGCCAGCGCCAGCACGGTGTTGCGGGCGATAGGCATCCCCGCGTGCTGCGCCGCACGCGGCCCGTCGCCCGTGACCCTCACCTCGAATCCCCAGCGGCTGCGGTCCATCAGCAGCGACACGACCACCGCTGCGATCAGCGCGATCCCGATGCCCGCGTGAACGGTCAGCCCGGAGAACGAAGGAGACAGGTGCGCCGCGTCGCTCAGCCGCGGCAGCCACGCGCTCGACGGGAACTGCGGAGTGAGCTGGAATCCGCGCTCGCTCCAGGGACCGAACACGAACCAGCAGACCCACTGGAAAGCGACGTAGTTGAGCATCAGCGTGGTGATGATCTCGCTGACGCCCATTCGCGCCTTGAGCCAACCGGGGATCGCGCCCCAGGCGGCGCCTGCGGCCATTGCGGCCAGGGCCATGACGGCGAGCATGACAGGGCGCGGGGTGCTGGCAGGGAGCCAGCCGAGGGCCACGCCCGATGCGGCCCAGGCTCCCATCCACAGCTGGCCTTCTGCGCCGATGTTCCACAGCCGCATCCGGAAGGCCACCGCCACGCCGAGCCCGCAGAGCATGATCGGCGTCGCCTTCACCAGCGTGTCGCTCCACCCCCACGCGCTGCCGAAGGCGGTGTGCAGGATGTGCCCGTAGATCTGCAGTGGATCCAGCCCAGCCGCGGCGATCAGCACGGCACCCAGGAGGAACGCGGCCACGATCGCGACCCCGGGACCCATCCAGCTCCGCCGGGCTCCGCTCTCGAGACGCTCCTCGAGCCGCACCTGCCAGCCCCCGGCCCTCATGCGTCCTCCGAAGCGGCGCCGCCCATCATCAGTCCAATCGCCTCGGGATTCGCATCCTGCGCACTCAGCGTCCCTGTCGCACGCCCCTGGCACATCACCACGATTCGATCGCTCAGCGACAGGATCTCCTCCAGATCCTCGGAGATCAGCAGGACTCCGACCCCCTTGTCCCGCAGCCCGAGGAGCAGCTTGTGCACCGTCTCGGTCGCGCCGATGTCGAGCCCTCGCGTGGGCTGCGCCGCGACGAGCGCCTTGGGTCCGGCGGACAGCTCGCGCGCGAGAATCACCTTCTGCAGATTCCCCCCCGACAGCGTGCCGGCCGCGGTCGAAGGCCCGGGCGCCGCGATGTCGAACTCCCGGATCCGCTCCTTCGCGATCTGCGTCATCTTCTCGCGATCGATCTGCCACCCCCTCGCCAACGGTGGCTTCCGATACGCCTTGAGCGCGAGGTTCTCGTCGATGCCCAGCGCCCCGACCGCGCCTTCGACCGCACGATCCTCGGGCACGTACCCGAGCCCTGCGTCGATCCGCTCACGCGTGGTCCAGCGCGTCGCGTCGCGACCGCCGAGCTCCACGGCGCCCGACTCCACGGGGCGCAATCCTGCGAGGGCTTCGGAGAGCTCGCGTTGTCCGCTGCCGGCGACGCCGGCGATGCCGACGATCTCGCCGGCGCGGACCTCGAGGTCGAGGTCGCGAACGGACAGCAGGCCCTTGTCTCCGCGCACGGCCAGGTGCGAGGTGCGCAGGACCGCATCGCCCGGGGAGGCGGGCTTTTTCTGCAGGTCGAGCAGGACAGGACGGCCGACCATGGTGCGAGCGAGCTCCTCGCGCGTGGTCCAGCGCGCGGGCATGCCCGAAGCCACGATCCTGCCGTGCCGCATGACCGTGAGGCGATCGGCTGCGCGCAGCACCTCGTCGAGCTTGTGGCTGATCAGCACCACGGAGCGGCCTTCGTCGACGAGCGCCCGCAGGGCCTCGAACATGGCGGCGACCTCCTGCGGAGAGAGCACGGCGGTGGGCTCGTCGAGCACGAGGACGCGCGCGCCGCGGTGCAGAGCCTTGAGGATCTCGACGCGTTGCTGCTCGCCGACGGACAGTTGCCAGACGAAGGCGGAGGGGTCCACGTGCAGGCCGTGGCGCTCGGACAGGGCGTGGACCTCGCGCTCGATGCGTGAGCGCGCCACGAGGAAGCGGGGCTCGGGCATGCCGAGCGCGACGTTCTCGGCGACGGTGAGGGAGGACACGAGCATGAACTGCTGGTGGACCATGCCGATGCCTCGTGCGATTGCATCGCGAGGCGAACGAAAACGGACGAGCTCTCCGTGCAGGCGGATCGAACCGGAATCGGGCTGATAGAGGCCCGCGAGGATGCTCATCAACGTGGACTTGCCCGCGCCGTTCTCCCCGAGCAGCGCGTGGATCTCGCCCTCGCGCAGGTCGAAGTCGACGTCGTCGTTGGCGACGACGCCCGGGAAGCGCTTGCAGACGCTGCGCATCGCGACGGCGGCGGGCTGCTGCGGCTCGGGGTAATCGGACGGGAGGGCCACGTTCGGGGCTACTTCTTTGCGGGGATTTCGCCGACGATTCCCTTGGCGAGCCAGCTCATGCACACGGTGCAGCCGGGGAGCCCCTCGAGGTCCTGCTGGGTGAGCTTCTTGCCCGCGGGCACGACCTCCTTGCCCTTGTTGTCCTCGATGGGTCCAGCGAAGACATCGAACCGGGTGAACTTGCCGGCCTTCATCTGCGCGAGCTTCTCGCGCACCAACGGCACCACGCTCTCCGGCACGCCGGGCGCGGGCGTCGCGCCGTCCTCGAAGCCGTACAGCCCCAGGATCCCGGTGTCGGGCTCGCCATAGTACGACGACGGCTTCCAGCTTCCGCCGCGGATCTCCTTGACCAGACCCTGGTAGTACACGCCCCAGTTCCAGTAGGGCGTCGTCAGACAACGGGCCTTGTCCGCGTCGCACGCGTTGTTCGAATCGTATCCGATCGCCCACTTCTTCTTCTGCCCGGCGACCACGATCGGACCGGTCGTGTCGGCGCCGGTGGTCACGACATCGACGCCGGCGTTGAACATGGACTCGGCGGCCTCCTGCTCCTTGCCCGGATCGAACCACGAGTTCATCCAGCGGATCTCGAGGGTGCATTCGGGACACGTCTGCCGCGCGCCGATCATCAGCGCATTGCCGAGACGGATCACCTCCGGAATGGGGAACGGGGCGATGTAGCCCAGCCGCGGAACCCCATCGGCCTTGGCCCGCGCCCCGGCGATCATGCCGGACAAGTACTTCATGTCCTCCATCGCGCCGAAGGCGTTGCCGAAGTTCGGCGCCGCGGTCTTGTGCCCCGAGACGTGCACGAACCGGATCTTGGGGAACTCCTTGGCGACGGCTTCCGTGGCGTCCATGAAGCCGAACGAGGTCGTGACGATCAGATCGAACCCCTTGCGCGCCAGCGCCCGGATCACCTGCTCGGCATCCGCACCCTCGGCCACGCTCTCCACGTACGCGGTGTGGACGTCGGGCATCGCCTTCTCGAGCGCGCGCCGCCCCTGGTCGTGGGCGTAGGTCCAGCCGCCGTCACCCACCGGGCCGACGTACACCAGGGCCATGTTGAACTTGCCCTGCTGCACCACCGGGATGCCGTACTTGCCCTCCTTCTGGGGTTCGGAAGAAGTGGTGGAGCGACGGCAGCCCGTAACGGCGAGGCAGGCCGCGAGGGCAGCGAGCGTGAGCGTTCGGAGCGAGCAGCGGCGGAGAGGGGACGACATCGGTGGCCTCCAGGCGGCGGAGCTTAGGCGGCACATGCGCTCGCTTCAAGATCCGCCACGGCCGCTCACGGGAATCCGGCGCGGGACGTGCAGAAGCGGGAGCGACCGGAGAGGAGCGCACGCCATGCCGTCGCGTTGGGCCCCATTCGCCGAGATCGCCAGCGCGCTGCATCGGCGCCGCTCGAGCCTCTCCGGGCGCCATCGACTCGCGATCGACGTCAGCGAGGACAAGGAGTGCTGCTACGTCAAGGCGAGCGTCCCAGGTTTCCTCCCCGAACAGCTTCGCGTGGACATCCAGGACAACGTGCTGACGATCAGCGGCTTGCGGCGAGCGGACGACACCGCACACGACGCGGGAGCGCAGGGCGGTGAGCAAACCGACGTGCACTTCACCCGGTCATTCGTGCTCCCTCCGGAGGCGGCCTGCGAGCTCGCGGAGGCAACGCTCGACGACGAGGTGCTGATGATTCGTATTCCGAAGCGCTCGAGAGGCAAGGGGCGAAGGATCGAGATCCGGCTCGGGCAGGGCAGCGACAAGGGCCGCGACACCACGTGACGCGGTCCGAGGGCACTGTCTGCATCGACTCCAACAGTTGATGAATGGACCGGCGTGCGCTACTTGCGGCGAGCGGCGAAGGAGGTGGCGACGATCCCCTGGCGCTGCAGGACGTAGGCGACGTCCTGGTGCACCAGCACGCGTCGCTGGGCGTCGGGAAGCGGCAGCTCGACGTTGGGACAGGCTCCGGAGGGATCGATGAGCAGCAGGCGATCGACTCCCTTGTTCCCGTGCAGGTGCAGCACCACCCCGCTGTCGGTCGCATGAAGGCGCGCCGTCGGGATCTGCTGTTCGAACGTCCCGAGCGACACCTTCTCGCCCCCTGCACGCGGGACGCGGAACAGCTCCATCGATCGCGAATCCTTGCCGGAGCCGAGGAAGACGTGATCGCCGTGCACGGCGACCGCACGCGACTGGATGGGTGGCATGACGTAGGTCGGCCGGGCGACGCGTTCTTCCTTGCCGTCGGGACGACGTCGGATCACCTCGCCGTGCTCGAGGGCCACGTAGACGCCGTCGCTGGCAACGGCGACCACGTCGAAGGCGCCGTCGACCTTGCGGGGGACCGAGGCAACGCCCTGCGGAGGCGCGCCCTTTGCGACGAAGAGTTGCATGGCGTGGGAGAAGGTCGGGCTCGTGCCCCAGATGGCTTCCGCACCTTCCGCCCCTCGCTTCGGGCCGAATACGCATGCCGGGTTGCTCACGGGCACCGCTCGCGTGGCGTCGCGCGCCAACCACATCAGGCGCCCGCCGCAGACGCCTCGGCTGTCGTCGTCGACCTCGATCCAGAACCCTTCGCGAAGCGACACGAGATCGCCTGGGCCGCCAACCATCTTCGCGCTCGCGATCGGCTGGGGCTTCGCCTCGCGGTCCGCGGTATCGAGGCTCAGAACCCGTGTCTCCCGGCTCATCGGCTCGTACTGCGCCCAGTAGAGGCGCCCGTCGTGACCGACGTCGAAGCCGCGGATCAAGGCCTGGTTCGGGACGACGACCCTGGGTTCGGAGAGGGCGCACCGGTCGACCGTGGGGGCCGGTGCGCTGGCGGCGGGAGCCACGCTGGCGGAGGGTTGCGCGGGTGCGGGCGCGACCGCCGGGGGAGGGGCAGACGGCACGGGCGCGGGCGCGGGCGCGGGCGCGGGTTGGGGTGGAGGCGGAGAAGACGCCGAACATGCGTTCGCGAGGACCAACCCCAGGACACCGACCCATGCATGCCGCGTGATCGTGGACATGGACACGAGGTTAGAGTCTGGGAGCCGGAGTGAACAGAGCGATTGCGCTAAGCGGTCTGGCCCCCCATCACTCCCAACACATCTACTTGGGCCCTGCGCAATAGGCCTTGCCCGAAGCCGGGCCGTTGTTGTCGGGACGACACTCGTGGACCTCGGCCGGGACCTCGATGGTGACGTAGGCGCCGACCGTGCCGTTTGCGAGCCCCGAGGAAGGCGCGGCCAACGTGAGAATGACCTGCTCGGACTGCGCCGAGTACAGGGGCTTCTTGGTCGTGGCCTGACCCAGGGCTGCGCCGGACGGGGCGTCGCCTTCGAAGAAGCTGACGATCAGCCCCGCGGGGAGTGCGGCCTGCCCGAGGTTGCGCACGGTCGCCACGAGTTGTTGGGCGCCGCACGGGATGGCCAGCTCGAGCACGGCATCGGGCGCTGCGAACTCGTTGCCGGGCTGCTTGTTCTGACGGAAGTTGTTCAGACCGGGTTGGCTCCAGTTCGGCAGCTCGTGGGTCGGGATGGTCCCGTCTTCCTCCACGTTGGTCACGTGGTAGGCATGCTCGTTCCACACACGGCGCGTGCGCACCCACGAATTCGTGGCGCTCGAGAACACCCGGAGCCCGGACTGCTTCGTGCCGTTGCAGCTGTAGGCGTAGGCGTTGGACACCACGATGATGTTCGCCTGGCCGTCGTTGTCCACGTCCGCCACCACCGGATACTCGATCAGCGTCCCCGTCGTGTTGCACGTCTCGAACAACACGTCGCCCGTGTCGCCCTGGTAGATCCGCAGGAAGTACTCGTCGGAATAGACGACCTCCGCGCGACCGTCGCCGTTGAAGTCGAAGATCGAGCTGCCCGTGGCTGCCGAAGAGCAATCGTGGGTCTGCTTGACCCAAAGGAACGTCGAGGGACCAGGCACCGAAGCGTCCATGAGCTTCTTGCCGTCGAACACCGCATAGCCCACGCCGCCTGCGAGAGCGACATCCGCATAGCCGTCGCCGTTGAAGTCCGCGACCGTCGGGGGACCGCCCCCTTTGGTGTTGCCCGCGGAGCCCGCGCCGCACAGCGCGGGATCGAGCGAGCCGTTGATGTCGACTGCTTCCCTCACGATCTTGAACTTGCCAGGCTCGGCTGCGTCGTAGTGCCACAGCCACATCGTGTGGGACCCGTAGTCCACTGCGACCACCTCGGGCACTCCATCCTTGTCGAAGTCGCCAATCGCCGGCCAGCTGCCCGGCTTCCCGGTGTCGATGAACAGCGTGCCGTCCGCGTGGTATGCTTGGCTCGAGCTCACGACGTCGAGCTTGCCGTCGTTGTCCAGATCGCTGATGGCCTGTTGATACGCTGGTGAGAAGGGGTGAAGCACCTTTCCGGTCTTGCCCTCGATCACGCCCCCCTCTACGACCACCTCCACATTGCCGTCGCCGTCCAGATCCGCGATCCCCGGCATGCGGCAGCTCACCGCTTCCGTCGTCGTCCAGAGCACCGAGCCGTCTGCCTTGAGCGCCGTCACTCCAGAAGCGCTGCACCCGACAATCTCGTTGCCGGCGGTCCCGTCGATGTTGCCCGCCGCCAGCTCGCCCGCCGCATTCCACACCCCGGGCACGGCCCACTTGTCGACCACCTGACCGCCCACGATCGAGATCGCGTGCGCCGTGCCTGGTGCGTTGTACGCGCCACCAGAGAACGTCGAGAAGACGATCTCCGGGATGTCGTTGGCAGTCACCTTTCCATCGCAGTCGTCGTCATCAAGCTGAATCACGATGGGAGTCATCATGATGTCCGAGTCGTAGGGAGGCGAGGTCATGCCGCCCCAGCTGAAGGCCTCGACCGCCTGGAAGTCCGACGCGGGGGGCTTGTACTCGCACGACTCGAGACACGTGATCGCGCCGCCGTCGTTCACTCCCGCGTCCGTGTCGGCACAGTCAGGCGGCCTCGGAAGGCACTTGCCGGTCACCGTCTGGGCGCCACCCGTGCACGCCCCCCCGTCGTCGCCCGCGTCCGAAGCCACGCCAGCGTCGACGGACTCGCCCAGCGAATACTCACAGTACTCTGCTGCGGCACAGTCGGTCGAGTCGTGACACTCGGCACCAGGCGTGACGCACTTCTGGAACGAGCAGACCTGATCGGACGGGCAGCAAGCGTCGCCGCACGCGTGCTCCACGGTGCAGCACTCGCCTCCCGCACAGACGCCCCCGTCGCCGCACGCCTCGCCGGTCTTGCACGACGCAGCGTCCGGCAGCACGTTCCAGTCGGCTCCCGCATCCACGGGCGGCTGCGAGACGTCACCGTCCACGGACGCATCGCTGGTGTAGCCGTGCGAGGGGTTGGATGCGGTCTCGTCGCTCGAGCAGGCAGCAAGGATCGCTGGGGCGACTGCGATGAGCAGGACAGAGCGGTTCATACCAAGATGGTACAGCAGCCCGGAAGGTCGGACACTGCGAAACAGGAGCGCTCGTGGCGTCGAAACGCGACTCTATTCTGGCCCTTCCCCGGAGCCTTCCGGTCACCCCCCGTGCCCTGCACTTCGTTGCGCGGTACTTCACCCCCCTGCAGACAGACTCCCCCCCATCACTCTCTTCCACACCTCGATCATCCCCCGCCCCTGCGCCTCCATCGAGAACCTCCCCGCCTGCTCACGCCCCAGCTCCACCAGGCGCGCACGCTCCGGCTCGCTCGACGCCAGCTTCGTGATCGCTGCCCCGATGTCGCCGGCATCCTCGGGATCCACGAGCAGCGCCGCCTGCCCCGCCACCTCCGCCAGCGACGTGCGCCGGGTCGTGATCACGGGACACCCCGCCGCCATCGCCTCCACCACCGTGAGGCCGAACCCTTCGGCTCGCGACACGAACAGGTGCGCCAACGCACCCCGGTACAGCGCCAGCAGGTCGTCGTCACTCACGAACCCGAGCCGCACGACCTGCTCCTGCACCTGCGCCTCCCGCGCAAGCTGATCCACCCGCCTCGCCCTGGCTTCGGACAGCACACCCGCGAGCGCCAGCACGACGTCGCTCCCGCGCGCCCGCGCCCAGGCGATCCCTTCGATCATCCCCTCGACGTTCTTGCGCCAGTCGGTGTCGCCCACGTACAGCAGGTATCGCTTGCCCCACAGGCCGTGACGCTCGATCGCCTCGCGCGCACCGAGCCCGGGCTCCTTGCGCCACGCCTCGAGATCCACGCCGTTGTACACCCGGCTGATCCGCTCCGGAGCCATCCCGAAGAAGCGCACCAGATCGTGCTTTGTCGCCTCGCTGATCGCCACCACGTGATCGGCCGAGGCGTAGCGCCTGCGCGCGATCATGCGCCCCACCGCCACACCGCCGTCGCGCGCGCTGAAGTACCGCTCCGGATACTGCATCGGGATCAGATCCATGCACGTCACCACCCAACGGCAACGGGTGGCCGTGCGCAGCAGCGGAGTCCCCTGCGGATCGCCGAGGTGCACCAGGTCGGGCCGGATCGCACGCACGGCGCGCCACAGCCCCATGCGCTTCGCCCACGACACCCGGTAGTGGTCCTGCTCCGTGGGATGCTCCAGCTCCTTGTGCCCCTCGAAGGCGCCGACATCCTCGGTCACCTCGAAGGAGCCGTCCCACCCGAGCCGCGTGAGCCCCAGCACGCGAAGCCCCTGGCGCTCCGTGTCGGAGAGCTTCGACAGCCCCGACGACAGCGCCCGCAGATACCGGCCCGTTCCACGCCACCGGCTCGGCGTGTCCAACGGCGTGAGATCGATGAGTACCGTCCGCTCCGTCATGGAATCCTCACCGGGCACACAGCCCCGATCCGCTTGCACACCGCCTTGCGTCCGTCGCCCGCGAGCACGGCGCGCTCCACCCAGGGCATCACCCGCTCACGCCACCCCGGCTCGCTCCACAAGTTGCGTGCCTCGTTCACGTCCGCGTCCAGATCGTAGATCTGCGGCGTGGGCTGGTCGTTCGACGCGATGAACTTCACCCGGCCGTTGACCACGTAGAAGCCGTCGAGCGCCCACGCGCGGAACGAGCACGTGCTCTGGCCCATGATCATGTCGTCACCCGAAGGAGGCGGACGCACCAGGCTGCGTCCCCCGAGCACCGGCGGCCCGAGCTCTGCGACCTCGGCCAGGCCGATCAGATCGCGGAGCGTGGGGAGCGTGTCGAGGTTCTGCACATTGCGCAGGTGCCACGCGTCGAGCGCCGCTTCCCACTCCGGGTGCTCTTGCAGCAATCGCGGCGGGATCTTCAGCCAGATCGGGATGCGCGTGCACTCCTCGTAGAACGCCCCAAGCCGATCCAGCGGGTGGTGCGGCTCGATGTTCTCCCCGTGATCGCTCGTGTTCAGCACGATCGTGTCGTCGTCGATCCCCAGCTCCTTCAGCGCATTCGCGAGCCGCTCGACCTGCTTGTCGATGTAGCGCGCCGCCGCGGCGTACTGCCCCTTGTCCGATCGCTCCTTGTGCTCGAGCTTCACATCGGGCCCGGGCCACCCCGGCGAGTGCGTGCCGTTGAAGTGCACCACTCCCACGAATGGACGCTTCTGCGCCACCAGCTCGCGCATGTGCCCGATCGCCGCGTCCACCGCGATGCCGTCGTCGATCCCGCGATCGTTCACCAGCACCTTCGAAAGGTCCTCGCCCGTGCGCTGGATGTCGAGGTTCGAGTCGAAGAAGAACTCGTCGAAGTGGCTGAACGAGTAGCTCTGCGCCGAGAACAGGAACGTGCTCGCATGCACCGCCTTGCCGATCGCCCAGATCGACGTCGCGCGTCCGTAGGCGTCGGTCGCGCCCCCCGGATCGACACCGGAGAGCACCGTAGGCACGCTCGACTCGGTCGCGGTGGAGTTGGTGCGCCCGCGGGGAAAGAACCTGTAGCCTTGTGCGCGACGCTCGGGGACGGTGGAGGAGAAGGGGGCGATCTGCCGGGCGTCGAGGCCCGACAGGTAGCCGAGGTCGGGGAGCTGCACGTCGGCGCGGAGCGACTCGTGCATGAGCACGAGCACGTTGGGACGCGGCTTGTGTGGCTGCGGCGGGATGGCGGGACGCACCGGGGTGACGAGGTGGCGCGTGCTGGTGGTGTAGGCGATGAGGAGCTGCGCGATGGCGGCAGCGGAGTTGGCCTCGACCGGGAGCGGGTCCTGGAAGCCTGCGACGCCGCAGGTCATGACGCCGTTTCCGAACCAGAGCAGCAGCACGCCGCCGGAGGCGATCTTCCATCCGAGGCGCTCGGGGATGCGCCAGGGTTGGGTTGCGGGGCCTATCGCAGCGACGAAGAGCAGGGCGACGACGACGAGTGCGCCGAGGTGGGTCCAGCCGAGGACCCATCGGCCGATCATGAAGACGCTCTTCCACTCGTCGATGGACCACTTGAGCACCTGCCAGCTCGGGGACTGGTCGAAGTGCATGCGGTAGGCGAAGCTCGCCATGAAGGCGCTGGAAAAAGCGATCGCGAAGAACCACACGAGGACCTTGCGCAGGCGCGGCGCGCGCAGGGCGACCCGGTTGAGCAGGTCGTGGAACACGAGCCAGGCGGCGAAGGACCAGAGCACACCGAGGGCGTAGACGGCGGCGTCCTGACCGGACCATCGCGTGGGGTTGGAGTTGCCGCGCGTGCCGAGACGCGAGGCGAGGTCCACGACGAGGGCAGCGGCGGGCAGGCAGAGCAGTCGCAGCCGGGGAAGCCAGGCGCGCAGGCGCACGCCGCGCTGCGGGTTGCCAGGCTCGTCGTTGGGAGGATCGGACGGGGATGGACGGGCGATCGATACCGTCATGAGCGTGTAGAGGCAGGGGGGAGGCCGTGTGCAGCGCGATAGCGCGAACGCCAGAACATGCCAGCCGGCAGCACCAGCACTGCCGCCAGGAGGGTGGTGAGCTCGCCCACGGCAGCCGCGACGCCGAAGCTCACGATGGCCTGGTTCATCGAGAACATCAGGGCCGAGTAGCCGAGCACGGTGGTGAGGGAGCACAGGACGACTGCTCCGCCGGTCTCGATGACGACCTGGCGGATGTTCACCCCCTGCTCGATGCGGAACCTGCGCAGCATGTTCACGGCGTAGTCGGCGCCGATGCCGAAGGTGATCGGGACCGCGACGAAGTTCAGGAAGTTGAGCTTGACGTCCCTCCAGTACAGGAAGCCGCCGAACCACGCGAGCCCCAGCAGCAACGTGCCCAGAACGAGCCAGCTCCCGCGCCGGAAGCGGAAGGCCAGCAGCACCACCAGGATCGTCCCGAGGAGCGATACCGCGATCGCCTTCGGCGCATCGTCGCGCACCGACTGGATCATGTCCGCGAAGATCACCGCGCGCCCCGAGCCGCGAATCACCTCTCCGCTGGGCAGCTTCACCTCGCGGAAGCTGTCCGCCCACAGCTCCAGGTAGTGGGCGTCCCAGATGCTGCGCCCCTCTTTCGGCACGATGTAGACGATCCGTCCACGGGTGCCGTCGGCCTCGGTGAACGCACGCGCCATCTTCTCCGGCAAGTCCGCGATGCCGATCTGCTTGAGCGGCATCGACGGCAGCTGGGGCTCGATCTCCTTCCAGTCGGCCTCGGAGATGATCTTCTTGTCGTGGGCGCGCTGGATGCGATCGACGATCTCCTCGATGAGGGAGATCTTCTCGGCCTGCCGGTCGGGGATCAGGTCATGGATCGACACGACCTTCTCGAAGGGCTTCTTGTCCGCGGGGGCAGCGTCCTTGCGCTTGTTCAGCTCGGCCTTCAGCGGCAGGACCTGATCGAGACGGTCGGTCATGACCGCCATGCCGTCCTGCCCCATGCGCCCCACGATCTTGTCCACACGCGTGGACAGCACCCGGGCCGAGCTCTCGTCCTTGCGCTCGTTGCGGATGTTGTGGAAGTCGTACTCCATCGGGTCGCGCACGACGTAGCGATAGGACAGGAAGCCGCAGGCGAGGGCGCCCGCAACACCGAGCAGCACGATGGGGCGAGAGGCCTTCTCGGCAGCCCAGGCGAACGCGAATCCGTAGATGCCGCGGGTGCGCGATCGCCACGAGGCCGGGTTGGTGAACATCGGGGCGATGCGCTCGCTCACGACCAGGATCGGCGGCAGCATCGCGTAGGTCGCGATCCAGCACAGGATCATCCCCATCCCGCCGATGAACCCGAAGTGCTTGAACCCGCGGAAGTCGGTCACCGCCAGCGAGCCGTAGGCCACCATCGCGGCGCCCGACGCCGCGAGCGTGGAGAGCCACGTGTCCTCGTGCGCGACACGGATCGCCTTGGCGACGTCGTAGTGCTGCGCGCGACGCCCCTCCAGGTATCGGGCCATGTAGATGATGCCGAAGTTGATGCCGTTGCCGGCGATGATGCTGACCAGGAAGCCGGTGGAGGAGTTGAGGTGCCCGACGGTCATGCGGGTCGCGCCGAAGGTCCACAGCAGGCCGATCGCGATCGTCACGGCCATCGCCAGCAGCACGCGCAGGCGCAGGAAGAAGATCAGCACGACGGCGAGCACCATGGCCACGCCCCACGCGCCTACGTGCGTCAGGTCGTTCTTGACGCCGTCGTACTCCTCCACGCTCGTGATGAAGTCCCCCGTGAAGCCGATCTTCATCGTGGGATCGAGCTTCGTCGGCCCCACCTCGGCGATCACCTGATCGATCTTGCGTCGCAGCTCCGCCGAGGCCTCGACGCTGCCGCCTTCGACCGGGGTGCGGACGAGCATCACGATCGTGTGGCCGTTCTCGCCGAGGTAGTAGCCGCCAGGGTACTTGTCGGCGGCGGGGCGGTTCTTCTCCTCCGCCTCCTTGATCCGTCGCTTGACGCTCTCGGCGGTCAAAGGCTCCGCCGACTCGTCGTCGTCGAGCCCCAGATCCCCCATCCCCGTGGCCTTGCCAACCTCGTAGTCGTATCGGCTCAGCACCTCGTCGTGCAGCTTCTTGATCTCGTCGTGCGGCGCGTACAGGAACTTGTTCTTCTCGAGGTAGTCCTGCGTGTCCCGCACGCCGTCGTCCACCGAGCCCACCCACTCCGGACCGAGCGCACGGATCTTCGGTCCCGCCGCGTCCACGAACTTCTTGAGCGCCTCGGTGTCCTGCCCCTCGGCCACGATCGTGAGCGTGGAGGCCGAGGACAGCAGCTTGCCCACCCGACGCATCTCGATGACGCTCATGCGGTTGTCGGGCAGCAGCTCGGCGAAGTCGGTCTTGAGCCCGAGCCCGCTCGCCGCCCATGCCATCGGCACGGTCAGCAGGACCACGACCAGCATGACGAGCCACGGTCTGTGGATCTGCCGCTCGGAGAGCCAGTCAACCAACCTGCGATGGAACGACGGTGCGGGCATCGGGATCAGGCGGTTTCTAGCAGAAGCGGCGTCCGGAAACGACTGATCGCCGTCACGATCGTCACCCCTCGCCGCCCCGCTCCCCGGCGTGGAGGAGTTCCTCCCGCGCCGCGCGCGTCAGATCCACCCACCGCCCCTCGATCCGAAACCAGCCATCGGGCTCCTTGCGGCACCCGTGCACCTTGAGCTTGAGCACGCTCGACGAGGGGAGGCTCGATTCCGCGGTGAGCGGGCTGCCCGGAGGAGACGCCCGGCTCGAGCGCACCACGACGCGCTGCCCGTCGGTCTCGACCACCTCGGCCTCTCCCCCCCCCACCCAGCGCAACCGCACCGTCACCGGTATCTGCCTTTC
>JAKLDZ010000070.1 GCA_022703255.1 Myxococcota bacterium
CTTCCGACACTCCTCGTCGCGGGATCACCGCCTTCGACGTCGCAAGACTCCGAGCAGACCGATCGCAGCCAGGGCGAACCACGACGCGGGACGTTCGGAGTCGGCCGCACCCGACCTGCACGCGCAGCCGCCGTCGTCGCCCGATTCGGGGCCCTCCGGCGCAGTCGTGCCCCCTGCTGCGCCACCGCTTCCGCCTGCAGCCGCGTCGGCCTTCGCTTCCACGGCGACATCCGCGGGCACGTCGGGCTTCACGTCCACAGGCACGTCGCTCGCGACGTCGATCGCCGCCTCGGGCGCTGCTTCGATCGCAACGTCCGTCGCGACATCGAGTGCCGCCTCGGGCGCCGCTTCGATCGCCAGATCAGGTGTCACGTCGAGCGCAGCATCGGGTGCGATATCGCCCACGACGTCCTGCTGCACAGTGGAATCAGGCTCTGCCGGGTCCTGAGCAACGTCCTCCGGAGAGACGTCGGCCGCAGCGTCCTGCTCCGGGCCAGCGTCCTCTTCCGGTGCATCGTCGGGCATGGCATCCGCCTCGGCGGGAGCGTCGGCTTCGGCATCGACCCCGGCCTCCTCCTGCACGCCGGTGTCTGCGCCCGCGTCGGGCAAGGCCGACACGACGATGGTGACGGTACCAACTGCGGTTCCGCCCTTTCCGTCGCTGACCGTGTAGGTGAACGAGACGGTGCCCGAGAACCCTGTGGGAGCCTGATAGCTCACCGAGCCCTGGCCGGAAACCGCGGCCGTCCCGACAGCCGGTTGCGTGACCGACACGACGCCGAGGGGGTCGACGTCGACGTCGGTGTCGTTGGAGATCACAGGCACAATCACGGTATTCCCTGCGACGACGATCCCCGAGTCGTTTACGGCGATGGGCAGGTCGTTGACCGCGGCGATGGTGACGGTCACGGTCGCGGTGGAGGAGCCGCCCTTGCCGTCCTGCACCGTGTACTGGAAGGAATCCGCACCGTAGTAGTCGGCCGTGGGAGTGTAGGTGACGGTTCCATCCGGCTGGAGCGCGGCGGTGCCGTGAGAGGGTGTGGAGACGGAGACCACGTCGAGGTCGTCGCCATTGGGATCCGTGTCATTCGCTGTCGGATCGAAGTTGACGGGGGTGTCTTCGCTGGTGGAGACGGAGTCTCCCGAGGCCTGCGGAGCGCCGTTGTCATCGTTGAGGATGGTGCCTGTCGCCTGACCGTCGGCGATGGCTCCGGTGGACGGATTGGAGAGGGTGACGAGGAAGGTCTCGTCGGGCTCGTAGACGGTGTCCCCGTAGACCGTGATCGACACCGTGGTGTCGTTTGCTCCGGGAGGAATCGAGAGGGTTCCGGACGATGCAACGTAGTCGGAGCCGGCGACGGCGCTCTGGTCGGACGTTGCGTGGGTGAAGGAGATGGCGTTCCCGCAGGGCTGCGACGTGCTGACCTTGAAGGCCAGCATCGTGGACCCGGACGCGCCTTCCTGCACGGAGGCATCGGAGATCGAGAGGGAAGGATTGTCGAGATAGCCGCAGCCGCAGGTGCCGGGTGCGGTCTTGTTGGGATCCTGCGGGCACAGGTCGCAGGAGGTCGGATCCTGGAACGCGGGATCCTGTCCGCCGGGGAGCGTCTCGGATTGGAACTTGACGGAGCGATCGGGCGCGATCTGCGCGTGTCCGAGGAGGGCTTCGCCCTGCGGGGTCAAGCGCAGGGAAGGCCAGGACCCCGTTTCGCGCTGGGCGTCCACGACGCGAACGTCCCAACGCGTGGGCAGGCGGCGGCCGATCCAAGGGGCGCGATCGCCCGTGAACGCGAGGACCGGAGCGCCGGTTCCGTCGAAGGCGAGGTCGATGCCCTCGACACCGCGCACGCCCAAGAGGCGCACGGATTCCAGGGTATCAGGCCAGGTTCCGGCGCTGCGTCGGGAGTAGCCGATTCCGAAGCTCGTCCCGAAGAGGGCCTGGACCGCAACGGCCGCGTCACCGTTGGCTGCGTGGGATATGGCTGCGTGGCTGTAGTTGCCCCCGGCGGTGGAGTTGCCGGCGCCGAGCGGCACGACCTGCGAGGAGAAGGCGCCGCCGGAGTTCGATGCGACGACGAGCTCGCCCTTGGCGTTGATGACGTCGAAGCTGCCTGTGCCGGTCGTGCGGGTGAAGACGACCTCTGCGTCGCCGGTGGAGGGATGGAAGGAGAGGCCGAAGCCGGGAGGGATGTAGCCGGTGCAGCCTGGGACGTTGGAGGCGACGAGGCTCTCGGTCCAGGTGCCATTGGCCTGACGCTGCTCGAACCAGATTCGATTGCCCTGGTTGGAGCCGCCGCACTCGGAGGCAATCGATTGCCAGAGGGCGATGGCCGGCTGCTGGGTAGTGGGGTGGAAGGCGAGTCGCAAGGACGACGGAACGGTCGAGCCGAAGGTCTTGATCGGCGCATCGCCGCATCCGGTCCATTGCGGGCTCGTGCACCCCGAGCCGCAGGCGTCGCCGGTTCGCTTCGCGTATCGGAGCTCCCGGGATCCTGCATTGATCTTGAGATAGGCAATCACCGGGAGCCCGGAGGAGGGCTCGATCCCGAGAGCGAGCACGCGGTGATGGAACGCGTCGACGGACCCCGCTGGGAAGGTGTGGTTGGAGAGCACGGTCTCCTGCTTCCACGTTCCGTCGGAGCGGCGAACGGCGTAGACGATCGTGTTGGCGGTGCGATCGAGCCAGGCCATGGCGGGGCCGCCGCCCTGCCCTGGGCGCACGACGAGCGAAGGGGAGACAACGGTGGCGGGGGAGCCGGCGGTTTCGCGAACGGGCCAGTCCGGGGTGTTGGCGAGGTGACCGGAAGCGTACTCGTAGGCGCCCTTGTCCGGAGGGGCCGAGCGCGCACCGCCGGTGATATCGAGGGCTTCGGTCGACGAGACTGCGGTATCACGGGCCGGGGATCCCGCCTGGAGGAAGTAGTCCTCCAGGCCGAAGAACAGGGGATTCCCCGTGGCATCCGTGCCGTCTGCGGTGCCGGAGGAGGTGTCGTAGGCGCCGGTTCCCCAGGCCCAGGCGAGGTTCTCGCCACGCGCCACGGTGGCGCGGATCGAGGTGACACCGCCGCTGACGACGTTGTAGCGAACGGTGGCGCCCTGGAGTCCGTAGGGGGTTGGATTCGAGTAGGGCGCCGTGCGATTGCGGACGTCCACGGTGTTGTGCACGACCGTGGTGTTGGTGGGGCACTCGATGGGACGCCCGCCGGACAAGGCGGCGTCGACGACGAGGTTGTTCTTGACGACGGCAGGGCCGTAGGGGCTGGCGAGGCACAGGATGCCGTGATTCCAGGTGTTGACGACGACGTTGTTCTCCGCGACACCCGTGATGGCAGGGGCAGTGGTCCGCCCGCTGAGCTTCTCGATGCCGATCCCCTGGACGTCGTGGATATGGCAATTGCGCACAGCCGCCACGCGTCGATAGCCGGTGATCGCCGCGACCCGCGTCCCGGTCAGCTCGAAGCCTTCGATCACCCAGTCGTCGTACCCGTCGAAGGCGTGGTCGCGGATGCCGTCGCCGTCGATCAGGCAACGGGTCCCCGCCTCGCACCGGAAGATCAGCTCCGAGCGCAGGGCGCCCGCCGCATAGGTCACTGTCTCGTGGTATTCGCCCCCCTTGACGAGGCAAATGTCGCCGTTGGTGACACCCGGTCCGATGGCGCACGCTGCAGGGGAAGGGAAGTCGCAGCCCGAGGCGCACACGGTGTGGGTCACGCCGAGACGCTGCGTCGCGGAGGCGGTGGGCTCGGCGCGTTGGCGATCTTCGTCGCGGTCCTCGCCGCTGCACCCTGACGCCCCTGCGAGCAGAGCGAGACACAGGCCACGGCACAGCACCCCGGTCGTTCGATGCGAAGCGATCATCTTGCGTCCCTCTCCGGCTCGCCCCGGCCCGAGGCCGGAGTCAATCGAGAAGGGTACAGGTCGAGAAGGGAACCCGTCAACGGGACGCTGGTTGCTCGCGCTGCGGGGTCAATCCTGCTGGATCGTCACGGCCTCCACGAACGCTTTGCGATCGGTCATCGGCACCGGCTTCGAGGTGAGAGTCGGGGCCCACGCGCTGGTCGTGATCGCGCAGGCGTCGGCGGCCTGCAGCGCATAGGCGGCTTCGGTGGCGGTCGAGCCGTCGAATCCGACGCTGCCATCGCGCGCCAGCGCCTTGAACAGCCACAGGCTCGAGTCTCCTGCGCCGTGGAACGCTGCGTGGGACAGCACCATCGCTCCGCCGTCGTCGGTGAGCTCGAGGCCAGCGAAAGTCGAGGCAGAGGGCAGCCCCGGATCCTTGGAGGTCAACCTGAAGTGCCGCGCCCACAGGGGCTTTCCGGCGACGTCGAGGGCGGCCAGGATGGTGTCTTCGGGGTCGTAGCCAACGGTCAGGTCCCCGGCGATGAGGTAGCCGGTGGTGGGCAGCTCGCGAATCGCAGTGGGCTCGAAGTAGCTCAGGTTGGAGCCGGTCCAGGGCATTGCCGACGATCGCAGCGCCCCATCGGGCCCGAATCGCACCACGAACCCACGCAGATAGGGACCTATCGTGCCCACCAGGACCACATCGCCCTCGGAGTGCGCGATCCCCGCCGTCGGACGCGCGTCGGGGGCGTCCACGCAGCCTCCGAAGAGCTTGGACCACGCCAGCGACCCGTCGGTCTTCACCATCGCAACGAACGCCTCGAATGAGCTCTTCGGCGTCGCGGTCCACAAGTATCCCGACACGAGCCACCCCTGCGCTCCGGGAATCAAGACCGTCGGATACACGTGCCGCGTGGCATCGCGCAGCACCGTCGAGCCCACGACCTGCCCCTCGCGATCGAGGTGCAGCAGCCATCCATCGGTGTGATCATCCGCAGCGTCGGACCCGAGATACGTTCCGGCCAGGACCATTCCCCCTGCGCCATCGGCGACCGCGTCGACGATCTTGCGCTGGTCCTCCTGGTTGCCGTAGGGCCCCCACGCGCTGGTGGTGTCGAGGTCGATGCTCCTGAGCCACGCCACCCCCCCTGCCTGCCCCACCTTCATCACTCCGTGGGGGTGAGTGGCCACGAGCATGGTGGCGTCGTCGGAGGGCACGACGCGCACCGGGCGCAGGGGCGGGTCTCCTGGTTCGTGCAGGTCGTCGCGGTAGTACTGTCTGGCCCACACGAGCTTTCCGTCGGAATCGGCCTTGGCGAGAGCGCGTCCCTGGGAGGAAGCCAACACCCAGCGGCCGTCGATCGATTGGGTGAGCTGGGCCCAGCGCAACCCCGCAGCGTCCACGGAAGGCTGGGACCAGGCCTTGGCGGTCCAGGTTCGCGACCAGGGAGTGAAGGTGGGGTGCAGGAGGGTTTCGTGGGTGGGTCCGGAGCCCGGGACCGCGGGCTGGCCGCCTTCGGGCAGCTTGCAGGCTCCGGAGGCGATCTGCTTTTCGAAGATCGGGAGAGTGGTGCTTCCCTCGGTGAGGGTGAGCAGTCCTGCGGGCCCGGCATCGAGCTCGATGACGTAGCCGACCTCGGCTTCGAGTCCGCCGTGCAGCTTCCAGCAGGGAGCGGCGAGCTGATCGCCCTCGACGCGCGCATAGACACCGAGGCCGACGAAGCCGCCGGCGACGTCGTAGAGCTTCATCTTGAGCCGCACGCCGGCTTCGGCTTTGCCGTTGGCCTGCAGGGAGATCTCTGGGGTGGAGAGGGAGAAATCGGGATCCGGAGTGAAGCCGGAGACGTCCACGCTCCCGGAGGTTGACGATTGGATAGAGCCGGCGAGCTTCAGGCTTGCAGAGGTGTCGATGGCGAAGCGGCTGGAGGCTTGTCCGCTGGCCTCGCCGTAGAACTCGATGCTTGGGAAGAAGACGAGGATTCCGACGGGGACCTTGGGCAGGGGGATGGACGGCAGCTTGACGGGCACCTTGAACTCACGATAGGCGGCGCCTGCGAGGGAGGCCTTCCCGCCGACGGCCGAGTCGACGTCCATTCGCACCGTGGCTTCGGGGAGGAGATCCCTGGGATCGCAGGAGTCGCCCGAGAGGTACTCGCCGAGGCAGTCCACGACGGCCCCCGGGAGGTCCTCGACAGCGCCCCAATCGATGTCGATTCCAATGTTCACGTGGAATCCACCGTTGAACTCCCCGTGCGCCCGGACCTGATCATGGGTCGTCGACAGGTCGCCATCCCCGTCGAATGCGTAGTAGTCGAAGGGAATCGCCTTGTCGAAGTCGATGCCGCCCACGTCGAATGCGGGCGCGAGCGCGGCCGAGGCCGGCAACGCCGAAGCACCCGGGAGCAGGGCTGTCGAGGCGCCGAGCACCGAGGGAGCAGGCCAGCCGGGAGCGAGCGTGCCCAGCATGGGCAGGTCGCGCGCCACGCGCACGTGCAGCTTGCGGAAGGCCGCTTGCGGGGGTGCGTTCCCGGTCTCGAGGGTGAGCACGCCGGACTGTCGATTGACCTTCTTGACGAAGCGCAGCAGTCCCGATGGGGTGGAAGCTCCTGCGCCGGCGACCAGGACGTTGCCGGGTGCGACCTTGTCGAGGGCGATGGGCGGCTTGGAGAAGACGAGGGTGCCGAAGGCGGGTTCCTGCACCGGTCCGAGCGATGCGGCGTCGAGCACGAGGGTGTTCGGGAACGTCTCGTATTGCAGCTCGTCGGAGGACGCGGGGGGCGAAGCGCCCGAATCCTCGCTCGAGGAGCAGGCTCCGCCGAGCGATGCGATCGCGATCGAAGCCAGCATGGCGAGCGCGCTCGTCCGCGCCGGGCCCATCGTCAGGAAAGCCGAAGTGAGCATGGTGGTCAGACCGTAGCGCGCGGGCTCGTTGGCCGCCACCTCTGCCGCAAAGCGAGTCGGCGGCGCCGTCGTGGCGCCTCGGGCAATGATAGTCGAGTGCCCTGCCGCGGGGGGTCTGGACAACACCCGCGTTGGCTGATTCTGCGAGAATCGGAATCGCTCATTGCACAACACACGCCGTGGCCGTCGGGTCCCGATGTCCCGGCGAATCACGAGTGCAGGTCAATCCTGGATCACAGCAGAACTCCAGGGAGAGTCGGACCGAATTCAGCGAGACGGGATTCGTTCAACTCCACACCAAGTGTAGAGGCCAGTTGGAGGAACGCGGCTGATCGTGCTAGTCGAATGCTCCCCGAACGACGCGACAACCCTCGCGGGAGGCCGGTTTCGAGATGAGATACCGATCGACGATACTGTCCATTCCTTTGCTGGTGGGAGGCTTGTTCATGGCCTCCTGCGGCGGCAACGACGATGCCGACGGAGACACGCAGCCGATGCCGGAGACGGGGGGTGCGGCGGGCAAGTCGGGTGCGGGAGGAGCCGCGGGCAAGGGCGGCAGTGCCGGCGCCGCGGGCAAGGGCGGCAGTGCGGGCCAGGCGGGAGCAGCGGGAGCCGCTGGGTCCGCCGGAGCCGCGGGCGGCGGAGCCGGGGACGGGGGCGCTTCGGGAGACGGCGGGGTTGCAGGCGAGGGGGGTGCGGCGGGAGCCGCGGGCGACGCGGGCGCGGCGGGACAGGGGGGAGCCGCGGGGTCGGCGGGCGACGCGGGCGCGGCGGGACAGGGAGGAGGCGGAACGCTCTGCACGCCGGGCGCCACGAAGGCCTGCTACACCGGCCCGGCGGGCACGGAGAACGTCGGCCTCTGCCATGGGGGCAACTCGACGTGCGCGGCCGACGGGAGCGCCTGGGGCGCATGCGAAGGGCAGGTGGTTCCGGCCGCCGAGAACTGCGCGACTTCGCAGGACGAGGACTGCGACGGGCAGACTCCGGCGTGCGGGGGGCCGATCGTGGATCTGCGAGCGGACGTGAATCGCAACGGCACGGTGGATCTGGCGGATCCGACGGAGGACGCGAGCGAGGAGACGTGGGACGGGGCGCACGGTGCGATTGTGCTGGCGAACATCGACGACGACGACAGCTCGTGTTCGAAGTCGGGGACCGACGCGCAGCTTGCGGCGTGCAACGACGCGAGCAACACGACGATCGACGGCGCCAACGATCTTCTCGACCTTGCGCGGCTGAAGACGGTTCCGTGGCCTTCGGCGCCTGCGAACGCGACCGGTGCGATCTCGGTCGACACCGGTGCCTCGAAGCGCGTGCGGATGTTCAAGAAGTCGGGGTCGAGCTTCAGCGTCTACACGTCGGGCACCGCGCTGACATCGGCGGAGCTGCAGGCGGGCGTGGAGCTCGGCATCGAGGCGCTCGACATCGTGCGAGACGACACGGTGTGGGACGGCCACGTGGATGTGACGTTGACGGTGAATCCCGGGAGCGGCTCGCCGGTGAGCGACACGGTACGGATGCGGGTGGCGCCGGTGTTGTTCCGCCACCACCTGGACGCGCCGGATGTGATCTACGCCACGGCGTTGAACGAGTCGGCGTCGACGCAGTTCCGCGCGGATCTGAGCGCGGCGATGACGGCCTCGGGGATCACCAAGCCGCTGGCGACCTTCGTCAACGTGCAGGATCAGTGGACGCAGGACTTCTTCGAGACGGCGTACATGGCGATGCCGGCGTCGGGGGGGCGGCAGGTGATCCACGTCAACTTCCGCTCCTCGAACTACACGGGCAAGTCGCTGCGGAGCGCGGGCAGGGTGGTGTTCACGGCTCTCCGGGGTCCCGACGTCGCGGGCGCGGTGCAATACGATCCCGCGCACAACGACAACATGGACTCGCTCAACTCCTTCGGGAACCTCGAGACGATTCCTCCCTACGGCGCCTTCAACATGGGACGCGTCGTGCGCGGAAGCGCGTCGAGCTTCTACCCCGATCCGTCGTTTGACCGCATGATCCAGGCGCAGGGCATCGACAGCGGAAACGCGTCGGGAATCCAGGACCTGGTGGAGATCGACACCTCGTTCCTGCTCGTGGGGCACATCGACGAGACGGTGAGCTTCACGAAGTCGTCGCAGGGAACGCACGGTTGGGAGGTGTTGGTAGCGGACACGACGCAGGGGTGGAACCTGCTGAGGGGTCAATGCCCGAACCCGACGGCGCCGGCGTGCAAGACGACGATCTTCGCTGGGACGGGATGGCAGACCACGATTGGCGCGGTGGTGAACGACACGGACATCGCCAACGCCAACGCGTGGGCGGTGACGGAGATCGACAGCCAGCGCGAGCAGCTCAAGCAGGCCACGGGGATCGTGGACGCGGACTTCGTGTCGATCCCGGCGGTGTGGTGGACGCAGAGCAACTACCTGGTGGCGTTCGTGCCCGGGATCGTCAACGGCATCTCGCTGGGGGACGGGCACCACGGTCCGCCGGATCCCTACGGTCCGGTGATCGGCGGGCAGGACATCTTCGTGGCGGCGACGGCGGGGGCGCTGACGCCGATCGGTGTGACGGCGCACTGGATCGAGGACTGGGATCTGTATCACGAGCTCGACGGCGAAGTGCATTGCGGGTCGAACACGAAGCGCGTGGTGCCCACGAACGTGGCATGGTGGGAGAGTGGCAAATGAAGAGGAATCATCTGGCAATCCTCGCGGGCGCGCTGGCGATCGGGTGCATGGCGTGGAGTGGGAGCGCCCTGGCCGACGGTGTGTTGATGGGGCCGGGGGCGCTGCCCGCAGCGGAGCGCGCCGTGTTGATGGCGCAGGTGCGTGACGCCCGCGCGGCGAATCCTTCGAGCTTCGAGCGGCTCGCCGCGGCAGCGGCGCGTCTTCCCGGTCTCGACGCTCAGAAGCGCGGCAGGTATCCGGCGGTCGTTCCCATGCTCAGGGCGCTCGGTGCGGACGCGTTGCTGCCGATGCTCGAAGCGATCGCGCTCGACGCGCCGTCGCGGGGGCGGGTGAGCGACGAGGGGTGGACGGCCTGGAGAGCCGGGCTGGTGGAGACGGTGGGGGCGCTGCGCGATGCGCGTTCCGCACCGGTGCTCGAGGCGTTGCTCGACGGGCCGAACGCCGACTTCATGATCGTGCAAGCGGCGGCGGGTGCCTACGGCAAGCTCGAGACGGACGCGGTGGCGGCGCGGCTGATTGGGTTGTCACGCGCGGGCGGCGCGAAGCAGTCGGCCGTGCTGTCGGGCCTGGGCCACTGCCGTCGCGTGGCCGTAGCGCAGCGGCTCGCGGAGGTGCTGGGCAGCGCGAGCGACGAGGCGACGGTGCGGCTCGCGGCGCACGCGCTCGGCGACATCGGGTCGGCGTGGGCATGGAGCACGCCCCAGGTCACCCATCCGCAGGAGCAGGATGCGGTGCGGGAGACGGCGGCGCGGGCGCTGATCGCGGCTGTGGCTCGGCATCGCGGCGAGACCCGCGGCAAGCTCATCTCCGCGGTGCTGGTGGTGGATCATGCTGCGACGCTGTCGATGATCGAGGCGCACAAGCAGGGAGCCGGTCCCGATGCGAAGGCCGGACTCGACGAGCTCGCGCGACGCTTCGCGAGCAGCCCGTTCCGACGTTGACCTCCCCCGGGGCGCGCGGCGAAGCGCGGCGCGCCTACTTGCCCTTCAGCTCGAACGTCGCCTCGCGGACCACGACGCCGTCGTTGCCCGAGCAGCGGAGCGTTCCGGTGATCCCGGACGCGCCGACCTCGCCCACGCCCGTGCCGGTCATCGCGTCGGCCTGCTTCGCGTCCTTGGGAAGCAGCGTGAACTTCAGCTCCTTGCCGTCGAACGTTCCCGAGACGAGCTGATCGCCAAACGCACCGCTCGCCTCGCCCTTGACCAGGCCCTCTGCAACCTGGAAGGACAGCTTGCCCGGGCCGATCATCTTCTCGCCCGTATCGCGCTTCCAGGTCACGTCTTTGACCTTCTCGGGCGGTTCGACGGTGGCCTTCTTGGCGGTGTACTCACCGGAGAATCCCTTGGCGTTGGCGGGCGAGACGGCCTGCGCCGAGGCCGCAGGAGCGGCGCTGGAGCTCGCCGCCGCGCTCGCCGGAACGCTGGCTGCAGGGGCCGATCCGGAAGCTGCGGGCTGTGGCGACGTCGTGGCCTTGTCGCAGCCCGAGAGCGCCAGCGTGATCGCGATCCCTGCCCACCATGCCTTCGTCGTCACTTGCATCCTCCGTCGCTGCCTCGCGCGAGCTCCACGATGCGAACCCCAAGCTCTCCGTCGATGTCCACCAACTCGCCGCGCCCAACCTCGCGTCCCGCAATGCGCAGCGTGACCCGCTCGGCCAACCGCAGCCCGGTGGATACGACCGCACCGGTCCCCATCGCCGCCCATTCGCGGGCCGTCATGGATACCTGCCCCACCTCGATGCGCACCAGAACAGGCGCCTCGCCGAGCACCTGCGCCGCAGGGTCGGCTCCGTCCGCTCCGGCCACCGCCGGCTGCTCCGCATCGACCGTCATGGTCCCCTCCCCTAGCACGATCCGACGGTCGCCGATCAACTTCGCCGGAAGTCCCGAAGTCGCCCCAGGCGGGCAGAGCGTCACATCGCCCTCGAGCCCTCCGCTTCCTTGGCGAACCGACAGGGACGGTCCGGGCAGGAAGGCATCGCCGGGGCGCAGGGATGCGAGAACCGTGCGTTCGAAGGCGGCAGCACCGGCGTCGATTCGCAGGGCGAGGGGGATGTCACCGAGGGAGCGCAGGGTAGCGCGGCCGAAGGGCCTCGCGGCGGTGGGGCGACCGAGGGGATCGACGAGAGCGGTGAAGGCGAGGGCTTCATCGTCGAGCTGTAGGATCCCTTCGCAGGCGACGGTTCGGGGGCTGGGGCGCCAGAGGTCGAGGGCCTGGGGCCCGGCCGCGACGAGCACGGGAGGGTCGAGGGGGAAGGCGCGTCGGCAAGCGGCGAGGAGGACGGCGGCGAAGGCTCCCTGCACGGGATCGGGAGCGGGGCGCAGGGGATCGACGAGGGGGCACGGGCGTCCGGAGGCGATGGCGGCGATTCGAGCGGCGAGCTGGGCCTCGGCGAGGATCAGGACGCGCAGGGAATCGTCGCGAGGGCGCAGGAGGCAGACGGTGCTCAGGCGGATGCGCGTCAGGGGAGAGGCGTTGATGCGCACCGTGTGGACGCGGGCCGTGGAACCGAGCAGGTCGGAGAGGACGGGGTTGATGGCGGAGGCGGCGTTGAGGTCGAGGAAGTCGCGGGCGAGGCGGATGGAGGCGAGCGAGGCGCGGGGCACGTGCTCGAGCTTGTCGAACGGGTAGGGAGGGTGGGACGGCACGCGGGGAGCATACAGCGGCGAGGGGGCGATCGGGGCGGATCGCGCGCAACCCGGGGGACTGCCCAGCCGTTCACCGGGGGCGGGAGGGGGCGAAAGATCGTGGAACATGCGCGGCGCGTGCGAGTTCGTGTTAGGCTGGGGCCGACTCAGGAGGTCCCGTTCGATGCGTGCTCGTTGGTCGTGTTTCCCGCTGCTGCTCGCCGTTCTGGTCATGGCCCCCACGGCTCTTGCCGCTGGCAAGGACAAGGCTGACAAGAAGGCCGACAAGAAGGAGGCAGCCGAAGCTCCGAGCAAGTCGGCCGACGGGGTGCGTCGGGATCCGAAGGGTGTGACCGGGATCAGCCCCTACGCGGAGGCGTTGAACAAGGGCAACGCGGCGTATGGGACGAAGGACTGGGACAAGGCGAGCGAGGCGTATCGAGAAGCGATTGGTCTCGACGATGCGAAGCCGGAGGGGCACTACCTGCTGGGCCAGGCGCAGCTTGCGGCGGGCAAGCTCGACGAAGCGGACAAGGCCTGGCAGGCCGCACTCAAGGCGTCGTCGTCGCACGATGGGATGCAGGCCAAGGTGCTGTTCGTGATCGCGGATCTGAGGGAGCGCCAGGGGAAGTTCGACGACGCGGTGACGGCCTGGAAGGCGTACGGGAGCTTCGTTTCGGCGCATCCGAAGGCCAACGGGTACGAGGCGACGGCGACGGACCGGGACAAGGTGATTGGCACGCGCAAGGAGCTGGCTGCGAAGTACGGCGAGGTCAAGAAGCGCATCGAGACCCGGCAGCAGGAAGTCCAGGCGCAAGGGCAGAAGAAGTAGTTGGTTGGCAGGTTGCCGCAGACCCCGACCAAGAGGGAATGGAGAGAGACGATGCATGCGCGCTCCGTGATTCTGTGTTCGACCCTGTTGCTCGCGACGTTGGGTGATGTCGGTGTGGCGCGGGCCGATCCGGCGGGTCCTGATGCGTTGCCGATCACGGTGGTCTCGATCCGGACGGACGACGCCGACGATCAGGCGGACGCGTTGACCCAGGCGACGAAGTCGGAGGTGCGCAAGCTCAAGGGCTGGTCGCTGGGAGAAGGCGATCACTCCCTCGAGGTGTTGTCGCTGGCGTTGCGATGCCCGTCACCGCCCGACGCCGCCTGCGAGGTGCGCATCGCCGATCAGATCAAGGCGGATCGCTTCGTCTGGGGGACGCTGAAGCGTGCGCCCGGCCATCGGGTGACCGGGACGCTGCACCTGTGGACCCGGGGTCAGGGGCAGACGAAGACCGACGTGTCGTTCAGTGACAACCTGACGGAGCCGGGCGACGAGTCCTTGCGCAAGGTGGTGACGGACGCGCTGGCGGCGTTGACGGGTGGGCCGCCGAAGGGGTCGGTGAAGATTTCGGCGGGCGACGTCAGCGGGCAGGTGTTCGTGGACGGGCAGCCTTCGGGATCGATCAAGGACGGGCAGGCGACGATCTTCGTGGGGGTCGGCACGCACAAGATCGAGATCCGAGCGCCGGGCTACGCGCCGAGCTCCGGCGAGGTGACGGTGCGTCCGAACTCCTCGGTGGGACTGGATCTGAAGCTGGAGACGGAAGAAGCGGCGCGCAAGGCGGCTTCGAAACCGAGCCTCAAGCGCATCGGAGCCTACAGCGCCATCGGCGTTGGCGGTGCGTTGCTTGCCGCGGGCGTGTACTCGTCGCTCAAGGTCAACAGCATCAACAACGACGACACCTACGCGGACTACCGGGAGGGTGTGAGCGGCAACGTATGCGATGCGGCGAAGGCCGACGGCATGAGGCCGAACAGCGAAGTGGACGACATGTGCTCGACGGCGAGCAAGTACGGCACGTTGCAGTTCGTGTTCTACGGGCTGGGCGCGCTGTCGGCGGGAGCCGGGGTCTACCTGCTCATGACCGACAAGCCCAAGGCCGAAGTGCAGTCCCCGCCCGCCTCTGCGGTCCGCCTCGTCCCCTCCGTCGGTCCGCGCGTCAACGGCGTCGATCTCCAAGTGACCTTCTGACCTCGCCCCTCCCCACGGGCCGCCGCCGTCGGCTTGCGGCACGCGCCTCGAGACACGACGTCATCGGCTCGCCACTGGAACGTATCGCATGAGAGTCATCGCAGGCACATTCCGGGGCAGGAGGCTGCGCACACCGGCGGGTCTGGGGACGCGCCCCACGACCGACCGCGTGAAGGAGGCACTCTTCAACCTCCTGGGCGGGTCGGTGCAGGACGTGCGGGTGCTCGACTGCTTCTCGGGCTCCGGCTCCCTGGGAATCGAAGCGCTCTCGCGAGGGGCGGCCTCGGTGGTGTTCGTGGAACAGGGGCGTGAGGCGGCCCAGGCGCTGCGCGCCAATCTCGCGTCGATGGGCCTGGAGCGCGAGCCGACCGCGCGCCTTCTGCAGCGCCCCCTGGAGAAGTCGATCCCACAACTGGCGACCCTGGGGCCCTTCGACCTGTGGCTCGTGGATCCGCCTTTCCCGATGCTGCGCGACGGCACCGCGCAGAGGATCCTGCAGGGCCTGGTGGCGGCGGGGTTGCTCGCGAAGGGCGGGGTAGTGGCGATGGAGTATCCGAGCGACATGCAGTGTCCGGAGATCCCCGGGCTGGAGGTGGAGGACGAACGTCCCTACGGCGATTGCCGGCTGGTTTTTTTTCGCTCTTTCAGCCCTGCCGACACGAAGTAAGCACTGGGCGATCGCCCCTGCTCCGGTATACTGCCTTCCCCTGTGGCCACCCGGCCCGGGCTCAGCCCCATGTCGAACTCGGTACCCCCCCGCACATCGATTCCTTCCAGGATTCCCACCTCCGGATCCGGTGGGACTCCCTACATCCTCGCGAGCCTGGTGCTCGTGGCCATCATCGCCGCCGTTCTGTGGTTCAAGTTCCGCGGTCCCTCGGGTCCCGCACCCGCGCCGGTGGCCTCGCCTTCGGTGTCGGTGACCCAGGCTCCGCCGCCGGTCGCCTTCGACCTGCCTCCGCCGCCTCCGTTGGAGACGCTGGACGCCGGGAACGACGGGGGGAAGAAGGTGGCGGCGAGCGGAACCCCGGGCGGGGGAACGTGCGGGTCGCCCTGCCAGGGCACCGAGACGCCCGCGCTGGTCTCTGCGCTCCGCGGCACCGCGGGCTCCGCGCGCGGCTGCTACGAGCGCGCGCTGCGCACCAGCTCCATGCTCCAGGGACGCCTCAAGGTCGCCGTCCGCGTCGGCGGCAACGGCTCGGTCTGCAGCGCTTCGATCGTCGAAGACGGCCTGCACTCCGGCGAAGTCAGCTCGTGCGTTCTCGGCTTGTTCCGCGGCCGTCCCTTCCCCGCCCCCGGCGGCGGCAGCTGTGTCGACGTCACCGTCCCGCTTTCCTTCACTCCGCAGGAGAAGAAGTGATGAGCCCCTCTGCCCGTGTCGTCTCGATCCTGGTCACCTCCCTCGTTGCCTCCGCGCTCGGGGCCTGCTCGAGCGATGGAACCACGCCCAACTGCCCCACAGAGGCGGACTGTCTGGAGCCGGCGAAGGGGGGGGCCTACTACGTAGGCGACAGCGGTACGGGCGATGAGCCGGAGCCGGAGCCCGACGCAGAGACCGAGTAGAACGCCGCGTTGGACGGGCAGCTCCGCGCCGGGCGCAGCGGCTGCCGACCCGGGGATCCGTTGAGGTCCTGACTCTCCCCACGCCACCCTCGAGCCACGGAAATGCCAGAAACCTTCAAGCTGGTCTCCTCGTTCGTGCCGAAAGGCGATCAGCCTCTGGCCATCGAGACGCTCACGCGGGGGCTGCAGCAAGGAGCGCGCTACCAGACGCTGCTGGGCATCACGGGAAGCGGCAAGACGTTCACGATGGCGAACGTGATCGCCGCGTTGGGCAAGCCGACGTTGATCATGGCGCCCAACAAGACCCTCGCCGCGCAGCTTTTCAGCGAGATGCGCGAGCTGTTCCCTCACAACGCCGTCGAGTACTTCGTCAGCTACTACGACTACTACCAGCCCGAGGCGTACATCCCGGTCAGCGACACGTACATCGAGAAGGACTCGATCATCAACGACCAGATCGACCGGATGCGCCACGCTGCGACGGCGGCGCTGCTGAGCCGTCGCGACGTGATCATCATCGCCTCGGTCAGCTGCATCTACGGCATCGGCTCCGCGGAGAGCTACGCGGGAATGCTGATCCGACTCGAGCGCGGGACGGAGCTGCGTCGCGACGACTTCCTGCGCGCGCTGGTCGACGTGCAATACGAGCGCAACGACATCGACTTCCACCGCGGGACGTTCCGGGTGCGGGGCGATGTCGTGGAGGTGTACCCGGCGTACCTGCAGGACAAGGCGGTACGGATCGAGTTCTTCGGCGACGACGTCGAGTCGATCAAGGAGATCGATCCGTTGCGCGGCCGGGTGTTGGGAGAGCTCGACCGCTACGGCATCTACCCCGGCTCGCACTACGTCACCCCCGAGCAGCAGCTCAAGCGTTCGATCGGCACGATCCGCGAGGAGCTTCGCGAGCGGCTTGACTTCTACGACAAGCAGGGGCGTCTGCTGGAGAAGCAGCGGCTCGAGCAGCGGACGATGTACGACCTCGAGATGCTCGAGCAGATGGGGTACTGCCAGGGGATCGAGAACTACTCGCGGCACCTGTCGGGGCGCGGCGCCGGCGAGGCGCCACCCACCCTCGTGGACTACTTCCCCAAGGACTTCCTGCTCATCATCGACGAGTCCCACCAGACGCTTCCGCAGGTCAAGGCGATGTACCAGGGGGACTTCTCGCGCAAGTCCACCCTGGTGGACTACGGCTTCCGGCTGCCGAGCGCCCTGGACAACCGCCCCCTGAAGTACGCCGAGTTCGAGCAGCACATCCGCCAGTGCGTCTTCGTCTCCGCGACCCCCTCCGACGAGGAGCTCACCCTGTGCGAAGGCCAGGTTGTCGAGCAGGTCATCCGCCCCACGGGGCTGATGGATCCTCGCGTGGAGGTCCGCAAGGTGGCCGGGCAGGTCGATGATCTGCTGACGGAAATCAAGAAGCGGGTCGATGCCGGCGAAAGAGTACTGGTGACCACGCTGACCAAGCGCATGGCCGAGGACCTCGCTGACTATATGGCCGAAATGGGCATCAGGGTGCACTACCTGCACTCAGAGGTGCAGACCTTCGAACGGGTCGAGATCTTGCGCGATCTGCGCAAGGGCATCTACGACGTGGTGGTAGGCATCAATCTGTTGCGCGAGGGACTGGACCTGCCGGAGGTATCTCTGGTGGCCATCCTCGACGCCGACAAGGAAGGGTTCCTGCGGTCCGAACGCTCCCTCATCCAGACGAGCGGCCGGGCGGCACGGAACGTCGCCGGCCAGGTGATCATGTATGCCGACAAGATCACCGATTCCATCCGGGCGTGCCTTAATGAGACAAAGCGGCGTCGGAAGATCCAGGAGCGGTTCAACGAAGAGAACGGCATCACGCCCGAATCGATCAAGAAGTCGATCAACTATGTCCTTGCTTCCGTTTATGAGGCTGACTACCTTACCGTCCCGACCGTTGCGGAAGAAAAGAAAGCCTACATGTCGGATGAGGAGCTTCCCGTCATGATCCGGCGCCTGAAAGAGGAGATGAAGAAGGCCGCGGCGGTCCTTGAATTCGAAAAGGCTGCCAAGCTCCGGGACGAGGTCAAAGAGCTGACGTCTATCATGATCGAGATGGGGGGCGAGGCATGAGGATTCGAAGAATACTTGCGGACCATGCGGTTTTCCGGTTTGTCCGCTGGCATGAAGGTAAAATCATGCACCGGCATGTTCTGTTCGTCTGCGGGAATTGCAGGTTTCGTCCCCTTTTTCCGTATGAAAATCCCTTCACATTTTTCATCCGCGCCCGGCAGTTTTTATCACTTGAAAAAATTATAAAAAACTGTAACATCAGCACATTGTAAATTATTGTCTGATCCTGGTACGTCTCTTGCTGCTTCAATCGCATCCAGTCTTGTTTTATCGGTCTGTGTGTGCCGTTGCCGGACGCTTCCCGACGTGTTGCGCCGAAGGATGGAAGGTTGGCGGAACCCTTGGCCATCGCAGTCTGGTGCAAATCTGAGAGAGGAAGACCGTTCGGGTGACGATGAAGCGTTTGCAGTTCGAAGGAGATCGTATCGATGTTGTGAATATCCCG